>DATHQA010000184.1:0-5676 GCA_035483375.1 Rhizomicrobium sp.
GCACCTAACCTCCTAAAATCAAAACCCAAACATCCGCCCCAGCACCTTGAACGGCAGGCTCTGGAATATCAGCGCGCCTTCGGTGACGGCGAGGTTGATGCAATCCTCGCCCGAATCGGCGAGCGGCCTGTGCAGGATATCCGGCGATGTCGTCTGCACATCGCCGCGCGCGTAAGTGCCCGTGACATCCGAGAACCCGCCCGCAAGCACGAGCGTCAATTCCTCGCCGCGATGGGTATGCGTCGCAACACCTGCGCCAGGCTTGGCCCGGATCAATTCAACACGTGTGCGTCCGCGCCGGAACAATGGAAAATGCGAGATACCGCCTGCCACCGGCCGCCACGCGACCTGATCGAAATCGCCGCCGAGATAGGTGCGCAACGGTTCGGGCACGGCATTTTGCGCAGACGCGCGCGGCGCTTTCTTTTCCGTGCGCGAAACCGCGCCTTCGGAATCCAGTTTGCCGAGAACGCTGGCGAGCGCGTCCGCCGCCATCGGTTCGGGCGCGAGATGAGAAAACATGACGCCGCCCGCAGCCTCAGCCTCTGCCACCACGGCCCGGCATTGCGGACACAGCGCCAGATGCGCGGCAACGAGCAGGCCAACGCCCTCATCCGCCGCGCCGCTTGCATAGGCCAGCAGCAGCTCCTCGCCGGGATGGTGGGCGATACTCATGACTCACCTTCCAATGTCGTCCGGATACGCGCCATGGCGAGCCGAAGCCGAGACTTCACCGTACCGAGCGGCAGGCCAAGCTCGCTCGCAATGGCGCTATGCGGCTTGTCGGCGAAAAAGGAAAGCTGCAGCACCTGCGCCTGTTCGGCGGGCAGGCGCGCGATGGCCGCGCGCAGGCGTGTATCTTCCTGATCGCGCGTGACGCCTGCATCGGCCTGTGGTTCAGGATCAGGCACAAGTGCTGGATCGTCCGGATCGATCTCCGGCCTGCGCTCGCGGCGGATTGCATCGATGCGCAGGTTTCGCGCGATTGTGAAAATCCATGTCGCGGCGGAGGCCTTTGCGGGATCGAATTGCTCCGCCTTGCGCCACAACAGAAGTAGCGCTTCCTGCGCGAGATCTTCGGCCTGCGCGCCCTGTGCGCCAAGCCGCAACAGGTACGCCTTCACGCGCGGCGCGAAATGGTGGAACAGTGCTTCGAACGCAACACGGTCGCGCAAGCGGCCCACATCGAGCAGCAGCGCGTTGAGCCGCGCGGCATCGCTCGGGGCGGGATCGTTCAGGCGCGTTTGCATGGGGCGATGGCGATGCGCGGCCCTCTTCCGGGGTAGCCAGGAGAGGCTGGGTACGATCCAAAAGTCGTCGGGCAACGCATGCGCCATCATAGCTCGTTTACGCTGATCGCGCGCAGGCGGATCACCGCATTATTTGGTTGATCCGGCGGCGGTCGCGGCACGTACTTGCAACATTGGGGTTCATCCGGAGACGATTTTGCGTCCACTCACCTTTGCGCAACCCCGCTTGCCTCTGGAGACGAGTGCGCCGGGCCGGGATTTCGCGGTTATCGGCAGCGGCGTGGCGGGGCTTTCGGCGGCATGGCTTCTATCCACGCGCCACCGTGTGACGCTTTACGAACAGGACGCACGCCTTGGCGGCCATAGCCATACGGTGGAGGTGGACGGCACGCCGATCGATACGGGCTTCATCGTCTATAACGAAAAGAATTATCCGAATTTGACGGCGCTGTTCCGGCATCTCGGCGTCACGACCGAGAGCAGCAAGATGACGTTCGCCGTTTCGCTCGATGACGGGCGGTTTGAATATGCGGGCGATCTGAGGGGCCTTTTCGCGCAGCCTTCGTCGCTGTTGCGCAGCGATTACTGGGTAATGCTGCGCGATGTGCTGCGTTTCTATCGCGAGGCTCCCCGCATGCTCGGGAAAGCCTCGTCGCGGCGCATGACATTGGGCGCCTATCTCGATAGCGAACGCTATTCCGATGCATTCTGCCGCTTGCATCTGTTGCCGATGGGCGCTGCAATCTGGTCGTCCTCCGCCGATGCGATGCGCGAGCATCCGCTGCATGCATTCGTTTCGTTCTTCGTCAATCATGGTCTGCTGAAGCTTGCCGGGCGGCCATGCTGGCGCACGGTGCATGGCGGCTCGCGCGAATACGTGAAGCGGCTCGCGGAGAATGTGCGGGAACGCCGTCACGGCAAAGTGGCCGCGATCCTGCGCGGAGGCGATGGCGTCGTCATTTGCATGGAAAGCGGCGCGCGCAGGCGGCATGATGGCGTCATCATCGCGACACATGCCGATCAGGCGTTGAAACTGTTGGGCGACGCGAACGTCGAAGAGAAGACTGTGCTTGGCGCATTCCGCTATCGCGACAACGCCGCGATCCTGCATAGTGACGTATCGCTCATGCCGAAGCGCAAAGCGGCCTGGGCTTCGTGGAATTATCTGGGACGCAGCGACGAAGCGCGCGACAGCGATCTGTGCGTGACATACTGGATGAACAGGCTGCAAAATCTCAAAACGAAATCGCCGCTGTTCGTGACGCTCAATCCGCCGCGCGGGCCCCGCGAAGAGCTTGTGCATGGCGTCTATAATTATTCGCATCCGATGTTCGATACGGCGTCGATCGAAGCGCAACAGCGTCTCTGGCATCTGCAAGGCGTGCGGGGCACATGGTTCTGCGGCTCCTATTTCGGTTCTGGTTTCCATGAAGATGCTTTGCAGGCGGGTCTTGCCGCCGCCGAAGACGCAGGCGGTGTGAAGCGGCCCTGGAGCGTCGCCAATGAATCCGGACGCATCGTGCTTGCGCCGCAACTCGCAAGCGTGCCCGCATGAGCGTTTCGGCGATCTATGAAGGCATCGTCATGCATCGCCGCGTGATGCCCGTGCATCACAAATTCCGCTATCGCGTGTTTGCGATGCTCATCGATCTCGACGAATTGCCCGCACTGAACCGCAAGCTCAAATTCTTCGGCTGGAACAAAGGCGCCTTCGCGAGTTTCCACGACAGCGATCATGGCGACGGAAAAGACCTCCGCCAATGGCTCGACGCGCAATTGGGGAATGCGGGCATCGTCGCCGATGGGCCGCGCCGCGTTTTGTGTTATCCGCGCATCCTTGGTTACGTATTCAATCCGCTGAGCGTCTGGTTTTGTTACGATCGCACGAACACGCTCGCGGCCGCGATCTATGAAGTTCATAACACGCATGGCGAACGCCATACCTATGTGCTGCGCTCCAACGAGCCGCAGACGCGCGAAAAGAACTTCTACGTCTCGCCGTTCCTGTCGATGGATTGCCGGTATAAATTCCACATAAAGCCGCCCGGCGAAAATGTGGCCGTCGGCATTGCCGAAACCGAATGCGGCCAACCCGTTCTACAGGCTGTATTTTCCGGCAGCCGCAAACCTTTGAGCGATGGCACGCTCGCGTCTTGCCTGTTGCGTCATCCGTTGATGACGGTCAAGATTGTCGCTGCCATTCATTTCGAGGCGTTGCGTTTGTGGCTTAAGCGCGTTCCCGTTCACGCGAGACATTCGGGGCTCTCCGATGACCGACGAAGCTTTCACGCTGCACGACAACCCCACTGACATCGCGCCACCGCTTTGGGGGCGCATGCTTGCGCAATTCGCGCAAAGGATTTCCGACGGCGAATTGGTGCTGCGTTTCGCAAACGGCGCGGAGCGTGTGGTGCGTTCGCTGCGGCCCGGTCCTACGGCGGTTATAGAATTCGCGCGCGCGCGCGCGTTGCCGCGTATCCTGTTCGGCGGCGCTATCGGATTGGCGGAATCCTACATACATGGCGAATGGTCGAGCCCCGACCTCGCCGCCGTCATCGCATTCGGCGCGCGCAATATGAGCAATCTCGGCGACAAATTGAACGAGAGCCCGCCGCTGCGTCTCGTTCATGCGATAAAACACAAGTTGCGGCCCAACACGCGCATAGGCAGCAAGCGCAACATCGCGGCGCATTACGATCTCGGCAATAAATTCTACGAGCAATGGCTCGATCCTTCGATGACCTATTCCTCCGCGCTGTATGAACGCGAGAGCATGAGTCTCGAAGATGCGCAGATCGCCAAATGGCGGCGCATCGCCGAACTCATCGACCTGAAGGCGGACCATCACGTGCTGGAGATCGGCTGCGGCTGGGGCGGGTTTGCGCTGTTCGCGGCGAAGGAGTTCGGCTGCCGCGTCACCGCGATCACGGTTTCGCAGGCGCAATTCGCGCGCGCCCGTGAGGCCGTCGCAGCCGGCGGCCTTTCGCATCGCGTGGAGATCAGGCTCGAAGACTATCGCGATGTACAGGGGCAGTTCGACCGCATCGTCTCCATCGAGATGTTCGAGGCCGTCGGCGAGGAGAACTGGCCGCAATTCTTCGGCGCGATGCGCGAGCGGCTGACGCCGGGCGGCATTGCGGCGCTGCAGATCATCACGATCCCCGACGAACGTTTCGCGCAATATCGCGGCGGGGCGGATTTCATCCAGCTCTATATCTTTCCGGGCGGCATGCTGCCCTGCCCGGCCGCAATTTCCACTGCCGCGCGCAATGCGGGTTTTGCCATCGAGACGGCGCGCACTTTCGCGGGCTCCTACGCGCAAACCCTCAAGGAATGGCGCGAGCGCTTCGATGCGCAATGGCCCGCCATCAGCATGCAGGGCTTCGACGACCGCTTCCGGCGCATGTGGCAGTACTATCTCGCCTATTGCGAGGGCGGGTTCCGCGCCGGCGCCATCGATGTGGCCCAGTTCCGCCTGACTCGCGCCTGATATTCCCTCGCGGGTGGAATTCGGGCCTGTTTTGTGGCCTTCTGTATATCTGTTGGAGGGTGATTCTCGCCCAGCTTTGTTGTGGCCTACCCTTAAGCCTGTTCCGGCTTATCTTGGAGTTCGCGCCCGCATGGTCAGCCTCAGCGACGTTCGTCCGGTCGAGGAGCGTGCATGGTTCAAGACCGAGCGGCAGCAGAACGCACTTCGTTTCATCGTGGGCGGCGACTGGACCCTGCCGGAAGTTCCGCGCCTCGATCCGAAATTGCGCGCGCTCGATCTCACGCGCGCAGGCACGGCGGAGATCGATGGCGCGGCACTCGACAAGCTCGACACCGCGGGCGCGTGGCTATTGCTGCGCACAAAGCGCAAGCTCGAGGAATCGGGCACGAAGGTAAACGTCTTCACCATCCCAAAGATCTATGGGCCGCTTTTCGATACGCTGGAGCGCGATCACACAGCACCGCCCGTGGCGATCCCGCACCGCGGCGGATTCAATTATTTCCTTTATCGCATCGGCCGCGGCTTCATGCATTCGGTCACGCAGGCCTATGAGATGATGGGCTATCTCGGCCGCGTGACGGTCGAGACGGTCGAGACGATAGGCCCGCAGAAACAGCTTCGCTGGGCCGCTTTCGTGCATCAGATCGAAGAGACGGGCATCAACGCATTGCCGATTGTGGGTCTGCTTTCATTCCTCATCGGCGTCGTGCTCGCCTATCAGGGTGCGGATCAGTTGAAGCGTTTCGGCGCGGAGATTTTCACGATCAACCTCCTCGGCGTTTCGATCCTGCGCGAAGTGGGTGGGCTCTTGACCGCCATCATCATCGCGGGCCGCTCGGGCTCCGCCTTCACCGCACAGATCGGCACGATGCGCGTGAACGAGGAAGTCGATGCGATGCAGACCATCGGCCTTAACACGGTCGATGTGCTCGTGCT
>DATHQA010000185.1:0-2135 GCA_035483375.1 Rhizomicrobium sp.
CACAACACGATTTCTTCGGCAAGGCGCGAAAGATGCGTCGCCGCGATGGAAGCGGCCGCCAGAAACTCAAGCGCGAAATCGCGGCTCGCCACGGCATCGAGAGAATTGCGCATCGGCGCATCGAAGCCGAGCGCGCTTGCCGTCGCCTTGCGATCAATCGGATAGGGCGTGCCCGCAAGCGCCGCGGCGCCGAGCGGCGATTCATTCATGCGTTTGCGCGCATCGGCAAATCGTCCGTGATCGCGCCCGAACATCTCGACATAGGCGAGGCAATGATGCCCGAACGTCACGGGCTGGGCGGGCTGCATATGCGTGAAACCGGGCATGATGGTTTCCACATGCTTCTCGGCCTGATCGACAAGCGCCTTTTGCAACGCGAGCAATCCCGCTTCGGCGCGTGCACATGCCTCGCGCACCCACAGCCGGAAATCCGTCGCCACCTGATCGTTGCGCGAGCGCGCGGTGTGAAGCCGCCCGCCTACGGGCCCGATCATCTCGGTCAAGCGCGACTCGATATTGAGATGAATGTCCTCATGCGCGCGGTTGAAGGTGAAGCGGCCCTCCGCGATCTCTTTCTCGATTGCCGCGAGCCCCTTCTCGATGGCCGCGCCGTCCTCGGGCGAGATGATGCCCTGTGCCGCCAGCATGCGGGCATGCGCCCGGCTGCCGGCCAGATCCTCCGCGGCCAGCCGTTTGTCGAAATCGATGGAGGCGTTTATCTCCTCCATGATGGCGGCGGGGCCGCGCTCGAAGCGCCCACCCCACATTTTGTTCGCGTCCATGGTCCTCAAGGTCACAATGTCGGCTTCGCGCCTTTTAGCACTGATTATAGCCCTGGCCGGAATGGGGTTCGGCCTGTTTTTGTGGTTGTCCCTGCCGCACCTGCCCAAGCCGCCCGTAGCCCTGGCCCGGCTCGTGCCCAATCAAAAGCTCGCGAGCACGCCGAATCTGATCCTTACCGATACGTCCGGCTTCCGCCATGCGCTGGCCGCAATGCACGGCCGCTATGTCCTTTTGAATATGTGGGCGTCGTGGTGCGGGCCCTGCGTGGCGGAGCTTCCGGCGCTGGCGAAGCTCGCGTCGGCCCTGCCGACCTCCCGGCTTTCGGTGCTTGCCGTGGATGAGGAGCGTGGCGCGAACGGCATTGCGGCTGCGTTCCTCAAGACCCATGGGGCGGACGTGCTCATCCCCTTTGCCGATCCGGGCATGGAGGCGATGCGCGCCTTCCACACGTATGGCTTCCCGACCACGATCCTCATCGATCCCGATGGACGGCAGGTGGCGCGTGCCGTGGGACCGGCGAAATGGGGCGACCCGGAATCCATCGCCTATTTCCGCAAGCTCACAGAGCCGCACACGCAGCCGTGAGTCGCGCAGCACCAATCGTCACGTTAGGCTTTCACAAACCACAGAGGTCCAGTCCATGAAATTGAAAGCGTTTCTCACAGGCACGGCCATCGCGCTTGCCGGTGTGTCTCTGGTCTATGCGGCAGGCGGCGATGCGCTCGCGCCCGTGGGCCTGACCGACAAGCAGCCGGTTGCGCCCGTCACGCCCGTCACCGAAACGCTTTACGGCACACAGGTCACCGACAATTACCGCTACATGGAGAAGATGGACCCCGACACGATCGCCTATATGAAGGCGCAAGGGGCCTACACGCGAAAGATTTTCGACGCCGTCAAACCGCGCGCCGACCTGCTCAAGCGCATCGCCGATTTCAGCGGCAGTTTCGGCTTCCTCGAGGGTTATCAGAAATTCGGCGGACGCGAGTTCTACGAATACCGCGCGCCGGGTTCGGACAATTTCGATCTCATGGTGCGTGACGCGAAAGGCGAGCGCAAAGTGATCGACGTGGCGGCCTTGCGCGCGAAGAATGGCGGCAAGCCATACGCGATCAATTATTTCCAGCCATCGCCGGACGGATCGAAATTCGCCGTCGGCATTTCCGAAGGCGGTTCGGAAGCGGCCGCGATTTCGGTTTACGACGCAGCAACGGGCGCGCAGATCGCGGGGCCGCTCGACCGCGCGGAATTCGGCATCGTCACATGGAGCGACGATTCGAAAATCGTTTATTTCAGCAGGCTGAAACAACTCGCGCCCGGCGAAGACCAGATCGACAAGTTCAAGGATTCCG
>DATHQA010000186.1:0-4792 GCA_035483375.1 Rhizomicrobium sp.
TTCTCGACCATATGCTCGAGAGCTTTGGCCGCCATTCGATGATCGACCTCAAAGTGCGGGCGAGCGGCGACCTGCATGTCGATTTCCATCACACGACCGAGGACACGGGCATCGTCATCGGGCAGGCGGTGAAGAAGGCGCTGGGCGATTTCGCCGGCATCACGCGGTTTGGCTCGGCCCTTATCCCGATGGACGAGGCGCTGACGCGCGTGGCCATCGATGTCTCGAACCGGCCCTATCTCATCTGGCGCGTCGAGGTACCCAAGCCCAAGCTCGGCGAGATGGATACGGAGCTATTCAAGGAATGGTTTCAGGCCTTTGCCCAGAATGCGGGCGTGTGCCTGCATATCGAGAACCTCTACGGCACCAACAGCCATCACATCGTGGAAACGTGTTTCAAGGGGCTGGCCCGCGCGCTGCGCCAGGCAGCCTCGCCGGACGAGCGGCTTGAGGGCGGCGTGGCTTCGACCAAGGGTGTTCTTGGAGAAGAATGAAAAATAGTGACGCTAGCGTCATTTTTCTTGACTTTGAGAACGGCGCGTTCATACTTATCTGAGAGCTTCAGGCCGAACCCGCGCGGAGGAAACGCCATGGTCCAGATCACCAAAGACAATGCCTATGATGCGGTGGCCCCCGACGATTTCGCCGCCATGCTCGAAGTGGAGCGTTACGGCCGCAGGTCTTCGGCCTTCGACAAGATCATCTCCGCGACGCATGACCATTTCTGGGACCCGCTCGACAAGAAGTACATCGACTTCACGGGTCCCTTCGACATCACGAAGCAACAGATTCTTCCCGACGATTTCTTCCCGCTGCTGGCGACACGTTTCGGCGACAAGCTGAAAGGCGAGGAACGCATCCGTTATTGCAATCAGCATACGCGCTGGTCGCTGTCTTCGATTCTGCATGGCGAACAAGGCGCGCTGTCTCTGTCAGCCTCGCTGTGCCACATCCTGCGCGATCCCGGTGCGCAGGAATACGCCGCCAATCAGACGCGCGAGGAAGCGCGCCACGTCACCGGCTTCTCCGCTTATATCAAGGCGCGCTGGGGTACGCCACTTCCCTGCGGCCCGACGTTGAGCAATCTCTTGAACGAAATCGTGCTCGCGCCGGAAGTGTACAAAAAGATCATCGGCATGCAGATGCTCGTCGAAGGGCTTGCGATGGGCGCGTTCGCAACGCTCTATCAGAAGAGCCAAGATCCGCTGCTCGTGAAATTGTGTCAGCTCGTCATGACCGACGAAGCGTTCCATCACAAATTCGGAAAGATCTGGGCGGATCGCACAATTCCGAAACTGTCGGAAGAAGAGCACAACATCGTTGAGGATTGGGCGGCGTCATGTTTCCAAACGCTGTTGTTCAATCTCGTTAATCCGCAGCAGATGCTGCCCGTCTACCAATCGCTCGGCCTCGATCATAACGAAGCGATGGCCGCGCTGACGGAAGCGTTCGGCGACGACGAACGGCGCGAGCGCCTGAAGGAATCGACCAACATCTTTCGCGTGCTCATCAAGACGCTGCTCAACACGGGCATCATCACCGACCGCACGAAGAATTTCTACGGCATGTATGTCGACATGAACGAGCTGAAAAGCGAAGGCGACAGCATGGTCGGCGACGACATCGCCGAAGAAGGCATTCGCTATCTCCAAACCGTGAATTTCGGCGGCAAGCGCCAGAGCTTCGCACAACTGGCGGCGGAGTAATCCCCTAATTGTCATGGCCCGCCGGAGTGCGGGCCACCCAGTTGAAATTTGCGCGGCTCTGCGAAAATTGAACTGAGGATTTTCTTCAACGCCAAACCCGTATCACCTGGGTGGTCCGCATTTGCGGGCCATGACAATGTGTAGCTATGTCCATGACCGCTGCCGATGTCGCGCGTGGCGTAAGCCGTCTGCTCATGCAGGAAGGCTTCTCGCCCATTTTCGAATTCACGCTTGCCAATGGACGCAGGCTCGATGTGGCCGCGCTTGGCGCAGACGGCACGATGCTCGGCGTCGAAATCAAAGTGAGTGTCGCCGATCTCAAAGGTGATATGAAATGGCCCGAATATCTCGAATATTGCGATCTGTTTTATTTCGCGATTCCGCCGGATTTCCCCGATGAGTTCGTGCCGACGACACCGGGCCTTATCGTGGCGGATCGCTACGGCGGTGCGATCGTGCGCCCATCGCCCGTCGCGGCGGTCCATGCGAGCCGCCGTAAGGCGGTGACGTTGCGCTTCGCACGCGTTGCAGCCGAGCGGTTGGCCGCTATGCTGGAAGCCTCACATATGTCGGCAGTGGTCCTCGAATGAGCGTGACAAAAGCCCGATTGAAGAAGATCGTTTTGTCGTTTCCGCTTGCAATGGAAAGCGTGTCTTACGGCAAGCCGTCTTTCCATGTCGGCAAGAAATTCTTCACGCGGCTGCGTGAGGAGGACAATTCCATCGTCATCATCGTCGGCAGCATGGACGAGCGCGACATGCTGCTCGAATCCGACCGGAAGCTGTTTCATATCACCGATCATTACAAGGATTGGCCGACAGTGCTGTTGCGCCTCGACAAGGCCGATAGCGCAATGGTGCGCGGCTTCCTTGAACGGCGCTGGCGTGCGATTGCGCCGAAGAAACTGCTCAAGGAACCGGACACAAGCGCGCCGCCTCCCGAGAAGCTGCAAGCGAAAAAACCGAAGCTCAAGAAAAAGCGTTAGCGCGGGCTACGTTTCGCGAGGATGCGTTGCAGTGTGCGGCGATGCATGTTGAGTCTGCGCGCCGTCTCCGAAACATTGTGGCCGCACAGTTCATAGACGCGCTGGATATGTTCCCAGCGCACGCGATCCGCCGACATGGGATTTTCCGGCGGCTTCGGTTTGGAACCAGGGGTTGCGAGCAACGCCGCGAGGATGTCATCGGCATCGGCGGGCTTGGGCAGATAATCGATGGCGCCATATTTCACGGCGGCAACGGCGGTCGCAATATTGCCGAAGCCCGTCAGCACGACGACGCGCGCCTCGGGCCGCACCTGATGCAGCACTTCCACGACATCGAGGCCGTTGCCGTCTTCGAGCTTCAGATCCACCACGGCGAAGGCGGGCGGTGTGCCGCGCGCGCTTGCAATACCTTGCGCCACGCTCTCGGCGATGGCGACGGTGAAGCCGCGCGTTTCCATGGCGCGGGCAAGGCGCTCGCGCAATGGACGGTCGTCCTCAACGATCAGGAGTGTGCGTTCTTCGGGGATGGGGGTTTCGCGTGTGGCCATGGCGGGTTTCCCATATGTCGAGGGGGCATCCATTGGCAAGGTCTAATCGCGAATTTGGTTTTTTTCAGGAGGACGGCCCCGTGAGGTGTGAAGCGGCTCACGTCAGGCCGCGCGACCATTAAAAAGCTAGCACCGCCTCGTTAACGGCTCGGCGAGGGCGTGTCGCCGTCTATGGCTCCGCGCCGCCAGGTAACGGTCACACGTGCCCCGCCATCTGCGAGATTGCCCGCCGTCACCGTGCCGCGCGTGCGTTCGAGCAGCGTCTTGGCGATGAAGAAACCCAGGCCCATGCCCTCATGTTCCTCGGACGGTTCGACATCGACGACATCCTCGTCGATGGCATGCTGGCCGGGGCGGGACGTGACATAGGGTTCGCCGATCTGTTCGAGGATATCGGGCGCGAAACCGGGCCCGTCGTCCTCAACCGTGACGCGCAGGATCTTGTCATCCCAATGCACTTCGACGCGCACCCAGGAACGGGCGAAGTCCGCCGCGTTCTCGATGATGTTGCCGAAGCCGTGCATGAGCTCGGGCGCGCGCCAGACCTTGGGCTCCGTGCCCGGCGGGATATCGATCGTGATCTCGATATCGTCGCCGCGATGGACGCTTGCGATCTCTTCGAGCAGCGCGCCGATGGGAAGGCTTTGTGTGGCTTCGAGCGCACTCATTTCGGGCCGCGAAAGCCGCGTGAGAATGGCGCGGCAGCGTTCGGCCTGCGCGCGCAGCAGGCGTACGTCTTCCGCCTCCTGCGAATCCTGCGGCAGGCTGCGTTCGAGTTCATGGGCCACGACCGCAATCGTGCCGAGCGGTGTGCCGAGTTCATGGGCTGCGGCGGTCGCCAACGCACCGAGCGAGGCGAGGCGATGCTCGCGGGCCAGCGCCAATTGCGTGGCAGCAAGGCCTGCCGACATGCGCGCGCTTTCGCTTGCCACGCGCCAGGCATAGATCGACGTGAATGCGATGCCGAGCACAAGCGATGACCAGATGCCGATGCGATAGAGCTGCGGCAGGTCGAGCGCCTGGCCCGCAGGCCAGGGCAGCGGATCGTGGAACAGCGTGATGACACACACCGCCGCAAACGCGATGGCCGCAAGCCGCAGCGAATTGCCGAAATTGAGCGTGGAAGCCCCGATCACGACGGGCGCCACGAACATGAGCGCGAACGGGTTCTCGATGCCGCCGGTCAGATAAAGCAGGCTCGCAAGCTGCAGCACGTCATAGGCGAGATAGCCCGTCGCGTCGCGATTGGTGAGACGATAGGCGGCGGGGTAGCGGATCGCGAGGCCGATATTAAGCAGCGCGCTCATCGCGATGGCGGCAGCGCAGCGGATCAGCGGCAGTTTGTAGCCGAGCACGAAATAGACGACGAACAGGGCCACCGACTGCCCCGCTACCGCAAGCCAGCGCAAATTCGAAAGCGTGCGCAGTCGCACGCCGCGCGTGCCGCGCCGCATGGGCGCTGCCGCCATCGCGAGAAGCCGGTTGCGCGCGCGCTGGGCGGAATTGTCGGCCAGAACCATCGGACCCCTTGACCATTCGCCGCTTGGGTTGAG
>DATHQA010000187.1:0-4526 GCA_035483375.1 Rhizomicrobium sp.
AAAGAGCTTGAGAAGTTTCTCGCACAGCATATTGGAACGTAACTCTCATTGTCATGGCCCGCCGGAGTGCGGGCCACCCAGGTGACATCAGGCTCGCTGGACAAAGACTTTCTCGGGCTTCAACCGGATGGCCCACACTAGGTGGGCCATGACAATGGTGGTTTAGAACTTACGCCGCCGCCTTCTCCCGTGCACGTATGAGTGTCAACACATCCCGCGCGGCGTCGGGGATGTTGGTGCCGGGTCCGAAGATCGCCGCTACGCCAGCCTTTTTGAGGAACGGATAATCCTGTTCCGGGATGACGCCGCCACAAATAACGAGAATGTCGGAGGCATTCTGCTTCTTCAGCGCCGCGATGAGTTGCGGCACGAGAGTCTTGTGACCTGCCGCCTGGCTTGAAACGCCGATGACATGCACGTCGGCCTCGATAGCGTCTTTCGCGACTTCTTCCGGTGTTTGGAATAATGGCCCGATATCGACATCGAAACCGAGATCGGCAAAAGCCGTCGCGATGATTTTCGCGCCGCGGTCATGCCCGTCCTGACCCATTTTCGCGACGAGCATACGCGGACGGCGGCCCTCCTCGCGTGCGAACGTTTCGACATCGTCGCGAATGGCCGCGAATTCATTGTCGCCTTCGTAAGCACCGCCATAGACGCCGGAGATGGCGCGGATTTCGGCGCGATGCCGCCCGAACACGCGCTCCATCGCATCGGAGATTTCGCCAACTGTGGCGCGCGCCCGCGCCGCCTCGACCGCAAGTTCCAGCAGATTGCCGCTGCTCTCCGCGCCTTTTGTCAGCGCGTCGATCGCGGCCTGCCATTTTGCAGGATCGCGTTTGACCTTCACGTCCTTAAGCCGCGCGATCTGCGACTCGCGCACGGCGGCGTTGTCGATGTCGCGCACTTCGATATTGTCTTCTTCTTTGACGGTGAATTTGTTGACGCCGACGATCACGTCCTCGCCGCGATCCACGCGTGCCTGACGCCGCGCGGCCGCTTCTTCGATGCGCAATTTCGGAATTCCAGCTTCAACCGCCTTCGTCATGCCGCCCATCGCCTCGACTTCGTCGATGATCGCGCGCGCCGAATGGGTCAGCGAATGCGTCAGCGCTTCGACATAATAAGATCCACCTAACGGATCGGCGACTTTCGTCACATGCGTTTCGTGCTGAAGAATAAGCTGTGTGTTGCGGGCGATGCGGGCAGAGAACTCTGTCGGTAGCGCGATGGCCTCATCGAACGAGTTGGTATGCAGTGACTGCGTACCGCCGAGCACGGCCGCCAGTGCCTCGAACGCCGTTCGTACAATGTTGTTGTACGGATCCTGTGCTGTCAGCGAAACGCCGGAGGTCTGGCAATGCGTGCGCAGCATGAGGCTTTCGGTGTTCTTTGCACCAAAACCTTCCATGATCTGCGACCACAACAGACGCGCGGCGCGCAGTTTCGCCACTTCCATGAAGAAATTCATGCCGATGCCGAAAAAGAACGAGAGCCGCGGCGCGAAACTATCCACCGCCAAACCTTTGCCCATCGCAGCTCGCACATATTCCATGCCGTCGGCGAGCGTATAGGCAAGTTCCTGCACGGCGGTCGAACCCGCTTCGTGCATGTGATAGCCGGAAATCGAAATCGAATTGAATTTCGGCATGCGCTTGGCGGTGTATTCTATGATGTCGGCAACGATGCGCATGCTGGGCGTAGGCGGATAGATATAAGTATTCCGCACCATGAATTCTTTCAGAATGTCATTCTGAATCGTGCCGGAGAGCTTTTCCGGTGCAACACCCTGCTCCTCGCCCGCGACAATGAAATTCGCCATGATCGGAATGACGGCGCCGTTCATCGTCATCGACACGCTCATCTTGTCGAGCGGAATTCCGGCAAAGAGAATCTTCATATCTTCAACGGAGTCGATCGCGACGCCCGCCTTGCCGACATCGCCCATCACGCGCGGATGATCGCTGTCATAGCCACGATGCGTGGCAAGATCGAACGCGACCGACAGACCCATCTGACCGGCCGCGAGATTCTTGCGATAGAAGGCGTTCGATTCTTCAGCGGTGGAGAACCCTGCATATTGGCGGATCGTCCATGGCCGCCCCGCATACATCGTGGCGCGCACGCCGCGCATGAACGGCATGAGGCCGGGTAGCGTGTCCGCGCCTTCGAGATCGGCAAGATCGGATTCGGTGTAAAGCGGTTTGATAGCGAGGCCTTCGGGAGAGGCCCAGGTCAGCGCATCGAGCGGCCGGTCACGCAATTCCTTCGCCGCGAGCTTCGCCCAGGCTTGCGCATCCTTCGCGCCGTGCTTCCAATCGTCTTTCATTCCGCCCTCGCTTTGCTCTTTCACTATCGCACCTGCGAAATGGGGGGCAAGAGCGGCACATTGCTCCGCCTACGGAAGATATTCCCTTAACTGCGCGCCAGGCCCGCTAGAGATCGCCGTTTGCCCCCATATATTGTGCTACAATCATGTTGACAAACTACAAATCGTATGAGAACAAATCCTGATATTGATTCAGTTAGTGATTCGGACATTATTCGTTCGTGTCATGTCCCAAAAACTCCACAGGGTTATGTACGAGCGACGCTATAAATCCTGCGGCGGCTTTGCGCTTGATACTCCCGCGCACGCGCCTTAAGTGACACGGGACTGTTTGGAGAACGGCATGACCTACGTCGTCACGGAAGCCTGCATCAAGTGCAAGTTCATGGACTGCGTGGAGGTCTGCCCCGTGGATTGCTTCTACGAGGGCGAGAACATGCTCGTCATCCATCCCGACGAATGCATCGATTGCGGCGTGTGTGAGCCGGAATGCCCACCTGAGGCGATCAAGGCGGATACGGAGTCCGGCCTCGAGAAGTGGCTCGTCCTCAATGCGGAATACGCCAAGGTCTGGCCCAATATCGCGCAGAAGGGTGAAGCGCCTGCCGATGCCAAGGAATGGGAAGGCGTCGAGGATAAGTACGAGAAATTCTTTAGCGACAAGCCGGGCTCTGGAGCCTGACATATTCTTGCGCAAAGCGCTGGAATGGCTGACAGATTCTCGGCGGAAGTAAATTAATCTCGCATTTTCAATCGGTTGGCAGATTTTTCTTTCATTCCTATATTACGCGTGGTATGAGGCACGCCTTGGCTTGAAAGGTGACTCGCGACGGCTCGGAATCTCGGTTTCGAGCGAATTCAGCGTCGTAACTCCGGCCCAGCGGCAGATGAAGCAGTTTTGAAAGCGAGAAGACGTGACAACGACGACAATGGCACCGGCAGCGAAAAAGAAAGTTCCCGCGAACTCCAATAAGAAGACTTATGAGTTCAAGGCCAACGATCACGTGGTGTACCCCACCCATGGTGTGGGCAGGATCATGCGCATTGAGGAGCAGGAGGTCGCCGGCCTCAAGCTTGAGCTGTTCGTCATCACATTCGAGAAGGAAAAGATGACGCTTCGCGTGCCGACCGCTAAGGCGAAGGCCGTGGGCATGCGCAAGCTTTCGACGCCGGACGTCGTCAACAACGCGCTCAATACGCTCAAGGGCCGCGCGCGCATCAAGCGCACCATGTGGTCGCGCCGTGCGCAGGAATACGAAGCGAAGATCAATTCAGGCGACCTCGTCTCGATCGCGGAAGTCGTGCGTGACCTGCATCGCGCGAGCGGCCAGCCTGAACAGTCCTATTCCGAACGTCAGCTTTACGAAGCCGCACTCGCCCGCATGGCGCGCGAAGTTGCTGCCGTCGAACGTATCGACGAGCAGGCGGCTGTGAAGCGCGTGGAAGGCATGCTGCTCAAGAAAGCGGCCTAACACTTCATTGGCAATGCAACAGAAGGCCCGGGCGCAAGCTCGGGCTTTTTGTTTTGCGGCTGCTCGATGCCTTCCGGATTGGCGGTCGCGATCTCTGGCCCATTCTGCCAATCGAGGAAACCGCGCACGCGCACGAATTTGCCAGCGTAATCGCGAGGATCGATGTGTTCCTTGCGAAAGGACTTCATATCGTCCGGCGCAATCGTGACCGTAAAATCGGTACGCCAATCCGCGCCGAAATTGAGGTAGGCGCGGCCGCCATGCACGCTCGCGTTCAGCACCTTGCCTTCGACGACTTGGAACGTGCCGAGATCGTGCCAGAGCTTGTCCGGCGTGCGCACGGCATAATCTTGCGAGGCCCATAGCCCGGCTTTGGCGACACGCGCTTTCTCTTCGAGTCCATAAAGCGCGGTAGAGCACTCCGTGCGTGCAGGCGAAAGCGATACGCGTGCCAAGCCCTCGGCAAGCATTTCGCCCTGCACCCATTTGCCGTCCGCAGTGATCTGCGCACGCAAACGGCCATAGCGGTCTTCGTCCGGCATCAGCGTTTTCAGCGTGACGGTCTTGCCGACAACGAGATCGCGCAGCGCGGCAAGTGATTCCGTGACGAAGTAATCGGGCGCGTGATCGGCGCGGCCTTGCGGCAATCGAATGCCTTCGGCCACAGCCTGTCGTCCGTCTTTCAGGATCAGCGTACCGTCATTGTCCACGCGCAGGACGCGCGC
>DATHQA010000188.1:0-2044 GCA_035483375.1 Rhizomicrobium sp.
TGGGACATGCTCCAGTGTTTCAAAGACTGGGGCTTGCGCGTCAATCCGCTGACCAGGCGGTGCCGCACGGTCGAAGACGTGCTCGCGTTCTACAAGGACATCGAAGCGAAACGCGCCTCGCTCGGCTACGACATCGACGGCGTGGTTTATAAAGTGGATCGTCTCGATCTGCAGGATCGTCTCGGTTTCGTTTCACGCAGCCCCCGTTGGGCCATTGCGCATAAATTCCCCGCGGAGCAGGCGCAGACCGTTCTGCATGACATCGAAATTCAGGTCGGCCGCACAGGGAAACTTGCGCCCGTCGCGAAATTGAAGCCTGTCACGGTCGGAGGCGTCGTCGTGCAGAATGCAACACTGCATAACGAAGACGAGATCGCGCGCAAGGATGTGCGAATCGGCGACACGGTCGTCGTGCAGCGCGCGGGCGATGTGATCCCGCAGATCGTGCGCGTGATCGCGGAGAAACGTCCGCGCGGCGCGAAGCAATATCAGTTTCCGCATAAATGTCCGGCCTGCGGCAGTCACGCGGTGCGCGAGATCGATGAGAAAACGGGCAAAGAAGATGTGGATCGCCGCTGTACGGGCGGGCTTATCTGCCCGGCGCAGGCTGTGGAACGGCTGCGCCATTTCGTTTCCCGCGATGCGTTCGATATCGAAGGGTTGGGCGGCACCTATATCGAATTGTTCCACGACAAAGGCCTGCTGAAAGAACCCGCCGATATCTTCACGCTGAAGCCTGCGCGCGTGAGCGAGGTGTTGAGCGAGCATCGCGCTTCGCTCAGCGCGGAGCGGCGTGAGAAAGAAGGCAAGGCCGAGCCGGTCAAGAAAGCCAAAGCGAAGGACGACAAAGAGGACAAGGTTGTGGAAAATCTCATGGCGGCCGTCGATCGCCGCCGCGAGATCGGGCTTGACCGCTTCATCAACGCGCTCGGCATGCGCCATGTCGGCGAGACGACTGCGCGGCTTATCGCGCGCCATTATCGCTCTTGGGAGGCGTTCGCCGAAGCGATGGCGGACAAGAACGCGATGGAGGAACTTCAGACCATCGAAGGCATCGGCGAAACGGTGGCGGAGGCCGTCAAGGATTTCTTCGATGAGCCGCATAATCGCGGGGCGCTCAAGCGTTTGCTGAAAGAAGTCACTGTACTCGAGATGGCCGCGCCCAAACGCAGCGGCTCCCCTGTCATAGGCAAAACGATTGTGTTCACCGGTACGCTGGAAAAGATGACGCGTCAGGAAGCGAAAGCACGCGCGGAATCGCTTGGCGCGAAAGTGTCGGGCTCTGTGTCGAAAAAAACCGATCTTGTTGTGGCGGGGCCGGGTGCAGGCTCCAAACTCACGGATGCCAAGAATTTCGGTGTCGAAGTGATCGACGAAGATGCGTGGCTGAAGCTCATCGCGGGAGCGTGATCAGGTTGGGTGCAGTCTCGCTTCACTGCATTTCCACAACGTCGTATCGCCTTCGGACCTGCAATGCACAGGCTCAATCTGCGGCCACGAACCGTGATAGGTATAAGAGAGGGAGCCGTCGCGCGGATCGTAATTCAGCTCCGGCCGGCCGGGTAGCGCGGCCAGATAGGTCGGCACCAACGCATTCAGATTTCGCGGAAAATGGCCTGTCGCGTGATCGTAGGTTTGCACCGCGTTCATGACGACATTGGCCTCGCGCCGCTGCTCCATGCCGTAGGGATCCTGCCCGGTCGGCCAAACGGCACAACCGCCAAGCATGAGAAAACACGCAATCGCGCCGTACCGCATCATATCGCCCGTGTTGTGCGCACAAGCCAATGGCGCGTTTCTTCGTCCACGAGCGGCGAAAGCGTTTCGCGCACGCGCGCGTGATAGGTGTTGAGCCACGCGATTTCCTCTTCCGTCAGCAAGGCGCGTTCCACAAGATCGAGGTCGATCGGCGCGAGCGTGATCGTTTCGAATTCCATCATCTTGCGCTCGCCGCCGGGAACGGCACGCGGCTCCGTCACGACGACGAGATTCTCGATGCGGATGCCGTACTCGCCCGTTTTGTAAAAGCCGGGTTCGTTGGAGA
>DATHQA010000189.1:0-2181 GCA_035483375.1 Rhizomicrobium sp.
CGATTGCGCATACCACAGCCGGAATTGCTTCAGATCGCGCCCATTCGCGTCCTCGAAACAGCGCACCCAATCCTCAACCGTCGCGGCCTGGCCGTCATGGCGTTCGAAATAAAGATCGGTCGCCTTGCGATAACCATCCAGCCCCACAAGCGTGTTGAGCATGCCGATGACTTCGGAACCTTTCTCGTAAACCGTCGCGGTGTAGAAATTGTCGATCGTGATGTAGCTTTGCGGCTGCACGGGATGGGCAAGCGGGCCCGCATCTTCCTGGAATTGGCGCATGCGCAGCGCCTTCACATCCTCGATGCGCTTGACGCCATGCGCGCGCATATCGGCGGAGAAGCCCTGATCGCGATAGACGGTAAGGCCTTCCTTCAGCGAAAGCTGGAACCAGTCGCGGCAGGTGATGCGATCGCCCGTCCAATTGTGGAAATACTCATGCGCCACCACGCTTTCGATGCGCGCGTAATCGTCATCGGTCGCGGTTTCGGGCGAAGCGAGCAGCAATTTGTCGTTGAAGATGTTGAGGCCCTTGTTCTCCATTGCGCCGAAATTGAACGCGGAAACCGCCACGATCATGAAAATATCGAGATCGTATTCGCGGCCGTATTTCTCCTCGTCCCATTTCATCGCGCGCTTCAGCGAATCCATCGCATAAGCGGCCTTCGGCTCGTTGCCGTGCTCGACAAAGATACGTAAGTCCACTTTGCGCCCGCTCATCGTGACGAAGGAATCGTCGAGCACGCCGAGATCGCCCGCCACAAGCGCGAACAGATAACAAGGCTTCGGGAACGGATCGTTCCACACCGCGAAGTGTTTTCCGCCCGGCAACTCGCCGCTTTCGACGAGATTGCCGTTCGAAAGCAGCACGGGATATTGCGTTTTGTCCGCTTCGATGCGCGTCGTGTACACCGCCAGGACATCGGGCCGGTCGAGGAAATAAGTGATGCGGCGGAAACCTTCCGCCTCGCATTGCGTGCAGAAGATACCTTTCGAAACATAAAGCCCTTCGAGTGCGGTATTATTCGCAGGTGAAATCTCGGTCACGATCTCCAGCGCGAAGCGATCGGGCACATCGGCGATGTGCAGCGTTTCGCCATCGGCGGCGTAGCCGTTGTATGCCGTACCATCGATCTTCACGGAAATGAGTTTCAGATGCTCGCCGTTCAGCACAAGGGCCGCATTGCCGGCGCCATTGCGCGCGACATGCGATGTCGCTTTCACGCGTGTCGCCTGCGGTTCAAGCGCGAAATCGAGCGCGATATCCGCAATGCGGAAATCGGGCGCACGATAGTCTTTCAGATTGATGGCGCGGGGTTCTTCTGTACGCATGGAATATCCTTTGCTAACCGGCTTTTTCTATAGCCCGTCGCATGTGCGGTGTCATCGCCCGCCTTCGAGGAGCGCGCCCGCGGATGCAATTTCGGAGATAAGCGTCAGATGGTGTTGCAGCGTTGCGCTGTCAAGGGCGCAACGCTCGAAAAATTTTCACACGCAATATCTCGTGCTATTCCCGCTCGACATGCGCAACAAGATCGCGCGCCTCTTTGGCAACCGCCACCATATCCTTGCCGATGCCTTCGCCGTTCTTCTGCGCCCATTCGGCGAATTTCTTGGCGACGTCCATGAAGCGCGGGGAAGCCGCGATCAGGCGTGCCTGTTTCTCCGCCTTGTAGGGATCGAGATCATATTCCGCGCCCGGCACGCGCCAGCCGCCCCAATCGGTTTCGGCGGTGACGACGATGGGATAGGTGCCCGGCATCGGGTGATGCGTGCAATCCTCGGCGGGCTGCCATTTGTTGCGGCCGCGGATCACGCGCCAATGGCCGAGCGTATTACCCGCTTTATCAGGCAGGCTTTCCTCAAGCTGCAATTCCTCCGCCGCGAATTCACGGCCCAGGCCCACATCGTAGAAAATGCGCAAGGGCTCATCGAGACCCTTGGTCCAATGCGGCACCACGCGCTCGACGAGCGCCCAGCTTCCCACGGGCTTCACATACACACGCTGATGCTTGTGAAATTGCGCTTTTGCCATACCCAACTCCCACACTTTTGTTGAGGCTGAGCGTAGAAAGCTGTTTGTAAATTGCGTCTTAAAGCCCGTTGGCGCGGGGCGCGGGGCGTCCTATCGTGGGCTGACAGATAATCAGGGCAGGAACCATGAATTTCGATTTCTCCGAC
>DATHQA010000190.1:0-3405 GCA_035483375.1 Rhizomicrobium sp.
GTCGCGCTGAAATCGTTCGTGCCAAAACTGGCTGATATCGAGTGGCGCCATATCGAACGGCAACGCGAGGGCGCGAATGCCGCCGCCGCTCGCCAAGGCACGCGCGAGGCTGCTCGGGATGCAAGCAACAAGGTCGCTGGACGAGACGATGCGCTCCAGTCCGGATGAATGCGCGAGCTGAAGCGCTACGCGGCGGGTCTTGCCGTGCTTCGCGGCAAGCGCATCCAGTTCTGCTTCGAAACGGGAGTGGCTGCCGGCCGCGGGCGTATAAATTACATGATCGGCCGCAAAGAATTGCTTCGCGGAAAGTTTGGCGCCGATTACGGGATGAGCGTTCCGTACGAGAACGGCGTAAGTCTCGCGAAAGAGCCGCCGTTGAAGAAAGTCGGCATGCAGTCCCCGGAACAAACCGATCGCGAGATCGATCTGGCCCAGCTTCATCATCTGCTGTGCTGTATCGAGCGGTGGATCTGTCGTCACGATTTGGATATCGGGCGCGACCTGCTGCAAACGCGCGACAAGCGGCGGGACAAAGACGGATTGTCCGATGTCGCTGACGTAAAGGCGGAACGCGCGCGTTGCGGTTGCAGGATCGAAATTGCTTCCGGCCCGCAGTGCGAGACGCAACGATGCGAAGCTTTCATCGATCAACGCAGCAATTCCATCCGCTCTCGGCGTGGGCTGCATACCGTCCGCAGTCTTCACGAACAGCACGTCGTCGAACAGCGACCGCAGCCGCTTCAGTGCGTTGCTGACGGAAGGTTGTGTCAGATGCAGCGATTGCGCCGCCCGCGTCGTGCTTCGCGTCCTGTAAAGCACATCGAACACGCGTAAGAGATTTAAATCGACATTGCGCAGATCGTTGTCGGAGTTCATGGCGCGAGCGTTTCCGAGAATAGATGGCGTGAATGATGGTATTCAAAATGAGAATTTAACAGCAGAGCATAGCCGCCCTACCTTGGCGTTGTTCCGAAGCGCCGCGCGGCCAAACTGAACCGGCGACTTGGAACGCAAAAGATACTAGGCGGCCCTATGCAGAACAAGATTGCTCTGGATGGCCCTGAAACCAACGGAAGGAGAATTCCAATGTCCAATACAGCGGTGAAATCGATCGTTCTCATCCATGGCGGCTTTGTGGATGGTTCGGGGTGGCAAGGCGTTTATGAGATCCTGAAGAAGGATGGCTACAAGGTCAGCATTGTCCAGAACCCGACCATTTCGCTGGTTGACGACGTCGCCGTTACCAAACGCGTCATTGCCGCCGCCGATGGAAACGTCATTCTCGTCGGTCATTCCTATGGCGGCGTTGTCGTTACGGAAGCGGGCATCGATCCGAAGGTGGCGGGGCTCGTTTACATCACGGCTTTCGCGCCGGATCAGGGCGAGTCGGTTGGCAAGCTCATCGCTAATCCTCCGTCGGGTGCGCCGGTGCCGCCGATCCTTCCGCCGCAGGATGGATATCTCATGCTCGATCGCGCGAAGTTTGCCGCATCGTTCGCCGCGGACGTGAAGCCCGAACTCGCCGATTTCATGGCCAACTCGCAGGTCCCCTGGGGCCTTGATGCATTGAACGGCGAAGTCACCGTGCCGGCGTGGAAGAGCAAGCCCAGCTGGTATCTGGTGGCCACCGACGACAAGATGATCCCCGTCCCCGCGCAGCGCATGATGGCCGCCCGCGCCGGCGCGAAAGCCGTCGACCAATCGGGCAGCCATGCTGTTTATGTCTCGCATCCTGGGGCCGTGGCAGCCGTGATCGAAGACGCCGCCAGAAACGTGAGCAGCAGAAAATAATAATCTTCCAATGCCCGCGCCCTCCGATCGCATGCGCTTTCGGAGGGCGCGCGATTCAGTGCTTGAATAGATCTCACGCTTGATTGTCTTTGACCAGTCCGAACACGCTCCGGGCGATGTTTCTGAACGAACTTAGTTTCGGATAGTAAGCATTCAAAACTTTTTCGGTTTGCCAAAATCCTTCGCCCGTCCATACCTTATAGAAACCTCTGCATGCCTCTTTGCCACATCGGCCAGCAACTTTCCGAGATTGGGATTCTTACAAAACCCGCTCCGATGACCTCAAATGCTTTGCACTGCCGCCGCTGTTCCAAATGGATTTCCATAAGGCGTGGAAAAGCGCCAATTGCAACGCTGCTTCCGCCGACTATGATGGACACAGTGACGGGCTCTCCGGTCAGACTTCGTTTTTTTGATCTCTCGCGCTACGTGCAGTTTATCCAAGAGGTCGTCGTCTGATTTCAGAATCTCTTGAAAGACTTTTTTCGGTGTCACTTCCGGCCGCTAGGCCAAGTTTTGGTTTATCCATGCGCTTTGCTCCTATAGATAGAAAGGCCTACGACATCGACAGGAGTGGTGAGACTTGGGTTGTTACGTTTCACCTGCTCAGCCATGCGCGAGTCCGCACCTGCAACGACGCCGATCCCGCGGTGTCCTCACAGCTCGCAAAACCCGGAGAGACTATGTCGGTAGCAAAGGATCAACGCATGGAGCTCTTTGAAGATACGCTATTCTCTTGGGTCGTTGTGTCCGAGGCCGACCGTGCCCGGTACCATCGGCCATACCCAATCGCGTTTACGGCGAATTCAATCGCGCTGCGGTGATGCGCGAAATGTCGCCAATGCCGCTTGCACTTCTTCAATGTAAGCGTCCGAAACTTCGCTCTCATCGGGTCCATTGGTGAAGATGAAAAAGCGGTCGGTTTCAATCTGATCGGCAATACGCTCGCCTGCAACGTCTGCGGGAAGTCCCACACGCATCGCTGCTCCCGCGGCGGGCGGCGCGCGACGCGGACCGCCGAACTGGGGATGGCGATTGCGAAAACTGTCCCAAACATCGGATTGCACGAGACCCGGACAGATGATCGCCGCCGAAAGATTTGTGCCTTCGAAATCGCGGCGCATCGCAAGCGTGTAACCCATGACGGCATGTTTGGCGGCCGTGTAAGGCGCCACGATCCCGCCGCGGCCTCTTGGCGGCAAACCGAGTGCGTGTTCCGATGCGGTATTAACAATGCGTCCTTTGTGTTTGCTTTCCAGCATGACAGGTGCGAAGGCGCGCACGCCAAGAAATATCCCACGCACATCGACTGCGAATACCCAATCCCAAATACGCGTCGGCGTTTCGTGTACGGTCGATCCGCCGCCCACGCCTGCGTTGTTGAAGAGCAGATCGACTTTGCCCCAGCGCCCGAACGCTTCGTCCGCAAGATTCTGCCAGCTTTCCTCGCTGATGACATCATGCGCGACGCCCGCCGCGTCAATTCCTTCATCGTTTAGCACACGCGCCGATGCGTGTGCCCGTTCGCCTTCGATGTCCGCAAGGATCACGCGCACACCACGTTTGCCCAATGCGCGGGCAATGCCGAAACCGATACCTGACGCGCCACCCGTG
>DATHQA010000191.1:0-3846 GCA_035483375.1 Rhizomicrobium sp.
GTGTGCTCGATCAGTCGGCCATCCGCCGCGCCGCCATCGAAAGCCTTGCGGAGAATCTTTCGGATGGCGTCGTCGCTCCTCTTTTTTGGGGGTTGATCGCAGGACTGCCTGGCATCGTCATCTACAAGCTCGTGAACACCGCGGATTCCATGATCGGGCACCGGACAGAACGACATCTCTATTTCGGATGGGCATCGGCCAGGCTTGACGATGTGCTCAACTGGCTTCCCGCGCGTCTCACGGGTCTCATGATTGCAGCCGTCTCGGGAACGCGCGTGATCGCAAGTCTCGGCGCGATGATACGCGATGCGCGTGCACATCGTTCACCCAATGCAGGTTGGCCGGAAGCGGCCATGGCCGGCGCACTCGGCGTGCGGCTGTCAGGTCCGCGCCTTTATCGTGGCGTACCCGCAAACGAGCCGTGGCTCAACGAAAGTGGTGCCGATCCCGACAACGCGGCGCTACGGCAGTCGCTTCACATGATGGTGAAGGTCTGTGCGTTGGAATTTGTGCTGGTCGCGGCATCAGCCTTTTATCTTCATCGGTAGCCCTGCCACGACCAGCTCGACACAATTCACTGACGCGGCAATGGTTTGATTCAGCCGTCCTTGCGCGTCTCTAAATGCACGAGCCAACGCATTGTCTGGCACGATGCCGAAACCGACTTCGTTCGAGACGAAGATGATTGCGCCTTTTATCTTCGTAATAACGGCGACCAGTTCTTCCGTCGCGGATTCGACGGAGAGATCACGCTCCATCAGGTTTGAAAGCCAAAGCGTTAGGCAATCCACGACGATTACCTGTTCCAGCGCATCGTGTTGCCGGATCGCCTCGGCCAGTGCCACGGCGGCTTCGATGTTAATCCAGTCGCTTTCGCGTTCTGTACGATGCCGCGTCACGCGTTCGCGCATCTCTTCATCGCGTATCTCGGCCGTGGCAATATAGACACGCGAGCGATACCCCTTCGAGAGTGCAAGTGCCCGCGCGGTTTTGCCGGCTCTCGCGCCACCGAGGATGAGCCACGATCGGTTCATGAAAAACCCCAGCGTGAACACGCAAACAAAAGCGCGGCAACTTCTGCGCTTAATGCGGAGGCGCCAAGTACATCCCCGGTGTAACCACCAAGATAGCGGCGGGCAATAAGCGTTATAATCATCGCAGCGACCATTGCGCTTGCCAATAGAAACATGCCCTTTTCTCCCAACAGCAGGGCAGCGCCAATTCCAAACAGGAGGGCGGCAGCGATAGCTGGCCAAGGCGGTGACGACGCAGCGCTTCCCATTCCGTCCATGCGCGCGGGTTTCAGCATGACGAGCGGGATGGCAATGCATGCTCTTCCGATCATACCTGCTGCAATGAGAACGATTAAAACAAGCAGCGGCTTTTGAAGCGTCATGAGCGCAGTCGTCCTCATCAGGAAAGACAGTATCAGCGCCGTAGCGCCGTACGTACCGATACGGCTGTCGCGCATGATTTCAAGCTTGCGTGCGCGATCTCGTCCGCCCCCAATCCCATCGCAAAAATCCGCGAGCCCATCTTCGTGAAAACATCCTGTGACCAGAACCGAAACTGAGAGCGCGACAAGAGCCGCAAGAGCGAGGGGCAAACCAACGAAGATTGCGCCCATGTATGATGCACCGGAAATGCCGCCGACCAACGCGCCGACGAGCGGATAAGCCCAGAGAGCACGGGCCAGCGCGGCATCCTTCCCGCCCGCGTCAATCCTCCATGCAGGCAATCGCGTGAGAAGTGCGAGCGCCAATCCCAACTCGTCTTTGCGGTCCGCAAAAAAACCGGTGACACCGGACCTCACTCGGTGCGCTCCGAAACACCTGCGCTCTCGAATGTCGCCATGCGGTTATGCGTTGCCACCGCCGCACGAAGGATCGCAACGGCGACGGCCGCCCCGCTGCCTTCGCCGAGCCGCATCTCAAGATTGAGCAACGGCAGGAGATCAAACGTCTTCAGTAAACGGCGATGCCCCTGTTCCGCCGAGCAATGGCCCGCCAGACAATGCTGCAAGATTGCGGGCTCTTGCGCGAACAACGGCGCAGCCGCCGCGCACACCACGAACCCATCCAGAAGGACCGGAATGCGATAGCGGCGCGCAGCACAAATACCGCCGGCAATCGCGCAGAGTTCTCTTCCGCCAAGACTGCGCAATATATCGAACGCAACCGGCGATCCGTTTCCGTGCCGCGCTAGTGCGCGGTCAACGATCGCCGCTTTGTGTTGCACACCGGCTTGGTCCAATCCCGTGCCGCGGCCGGCCCATTCTATTCCTGCGCCACCGAGGGAAACCGCACAGAGCGCGGCGGCGATCGTCGTGTTTCCGATGCCCATCTCGCCGAATGCGACAATATCCGCATTGGAATCGACGGCGTTTGCACCGGCGTTCCATGCCTCGAGCGCGCCGGCCTCATCCATAGCCGGTTCAACACTGATATCGGCCGTGGGATTGTCGAGCGACAGCGGATGTACAGATAAATTCAGCCCGAATGTATCTGCCAGCGCGTTGATAGCTGCACCACCGCGTTCGAAATTCGCCACCATCTGGACGGTGACTTCCGCCGGAAACGGCGATATTCCCTGCCGCGTGACGCCGTGATTTCCCGCGAAGAGCAAAATTTGAACGCGCTCTGCACGTGGTTGCGTCCCATGCCAACCGGCCAAGAAGATCGCCAGCTCTTCCAAGCGCCCGAGAGAGCCTTGTGGTTTCGTTAGGATTTTCTGACGTTGCTCCGCCGCGGCGCGTGCACCTTCATCAACGCATGAAAGCGCGCCAAGAAAATCGGAAATGGCGGCGGGGCTATCAAACATTCGTTCTAGTCCTTTTTTCGTTTGGTCGAACGATTGCAGTTTAAACAGCTTGTGAAAACGAGCCTCGCACAGAGCGTTATGCCGCCACCGGCGTACCAAGCGAATGGTTGCGCGGTACTACGAGTCCGAGAACGCTACCGATCTTCTGCAACAGGATGAGACCAGCGAACGCGCAACCGTTTATCTCTAGAAACATCACGACGGTCTTGACGGCGTAATCACCGGGTTCCGGCGAGACAATCTGCGTTACCAGATAGAGGAAGCCCTCGTAAGCAATGAAAGCCGCGATAAATGCGAGCACCGCGGCGAACGCGCGATCCCAATTGCGCGTTACGCGGTCTGCCGCCATCGCAGCACCCGTCGCTGCGAATGCCGAGATGCCCAGCAATCCGCCCCACATGAAGGTTTGCGCGTCCAACGGATAGTGCGCGAAGCCGAAGCCCACGGCCTGATTTGCAAGCCATGTGATTGCGGTCAGCCAGATGGCATCACGCCGCTGAAGAAAGAGCGCCGCGGCGGCACCGATGGCGGCGAATGGTGCAGCGCAGGCCAATGCCAATGTGAATAGAACGCTGGTTGCCGTCAGAAAAACGACCCAGCCGACACGCTTTGTCAGATCAGATGAATGTTCGGTATCGTTGGTCGATTGAACGCGCATGCTTCCTTACTCCTCGTTGAAGCCAGGAGAGGTGGAGGAGGAGCGCGATGGCAAACGGAAACATCCCGCGATGCCGTCGCGATCGCCGGGACACCCCGCCCGAGCTTTCGTTCCTTCGGCACGGCAGGTCTCCTGGCTCGCGGGTCGTTGCGGCTGTCCAACCTTCCCGGGCATAGCTCAGTGGCTTATTCGGACAACCGCTCACCGCTTACAGTTGCGGGAGCAGCCCCGGATTTGACGTCACCGCCGCACCGGGTTCCCTCTTAGCCCTGCCGCCGAGACAGCAAGGAACCGTGACCAGAATAGGAGGGCCTTTGCTACGGCCGATGTCAAGCCGACAGTGTGTAACTGGCGCGGGTACTTAAATT
>DATHQA010000192.1:0-2482 GCA_035483375.1 Rhizomicrobium sp.
CCGATCGACGCCATGCAGTGGATGAGTCTCATTCTGGTCGTGGCTTCGGGTGCGATGACCATGATCACCGCCGATCCCCGCTTTGTGATGGTCAAACCGAGCCTGATCTACGTGGTCGTCGGCGCGATGATGCTGAAACCGGGATGGCTGAACCGTTATTTGCCCGCGATCGCCATCGAGGTCGTGCCGGACATCGTCACGATCTTCGGGTTTGTCTGGTCGGGGCTGATGTTCTTTTCTGCCGCGCTGAACCTGATCGTCGCTTTGAACTTCAGCGTGGTGACTTGGGCGTCGGTCATGTCGGTTTACGGCATTGTCAGCAAGCTCGGCTTGTTTCTGATTCAATATGCCATCATGCGCTATATCGGCGTCCGCCGCCGCCGCGCCCAACTTGCTCTGCCTGGCGCGATAGCCTGACGATATTTCCGGCAAAGCGCGCAAAGTATTTGAGGTTGGCTGGGTCCTCCGGACAAGCCGGAGGACAACAGCTTTTCTAATTCGCTGCACTCATAAGATAGTTGGCTGGGGCGGAAGGGATCGAACCTTCGAATGCCGGAATCAAAATCCGGTGCCTTACCGCTTGGCGACGCCCCAACGGGGATATCCGGGCGAAGCGCTCCGGAAGCGGGCCGGACCATAGTGGGTCGAACGCGCGGGCTCAACCGAAAGCGACAGGGAGCGCAATCCCCCGAAGTGCGAAGCGGTTCGGGTCAGATTGCGCGACAATCAAGAAGCCCAACCCGCCGTTGCGGGGGCTTGGAGCCGTCGTTATAAGGGCGCCCCGTCCGCCTGCATCCCGTTCCGGCGGACAATCGGAGAGTAGCTCAGCCTGGTAGAGCACCACGTTCGGGACGTGGGGGCCGGAGGTTCGAATCCTCTCTCTCCGACCAGCCTTCGCCACTTCGTGGCTACGGCTCGGTAAGCCATATAAGATGCCGCGGTGCTTGGCGGGCTGCGGATCGTTTCTTTAATATCCCTGCATTGAACAATTAAGCTTGTTGCGCATTTCCACGGTCATGCGTGGGGGAAGGGCGTTTTTGAGAACCGGTCGTTACATCCTGCTGGCCGCACTTCCGAGCTTCGTGGTGCTGGCGGTGCTGGCGGCGATTGCCTATCGCTTCGCCGGGAGCGAGCGGGCGCAGCAGGGCTGGGTCGTCCATACCTATCGCGTGATCGATCTGACGCGCGCGGTATTGGCCGATCTCGCGGACGCCGAAACGGGCCAGCGCGGCTATCTGCTCACGCGGCAGGCGCGCTATCTTGGGCCCTATCGCACCGGAATCCATGCGGTGGGCAACCACCTGACCCAATTGCAGGCGCTCACGGTCGATAATCCGACCCAGCAAAAGCGCATCCAGCACATGAGGCCGCTCGTGCAGAAGCGGCTCGAAATGCTCGATCGGGGGATCATGGCTTCGGGGCTTTCCATGGCGCCGTCGCCGACCCAGATGCTCAGCATCATGGATCAGGGCAAGCAGGCGATGGACGGTGTCCGCGCCGACACCGCCGCTGCTCTTGCAGAGGAACAGCGCCTTCTCGACGAACGCACGCGCGCCACGCGCGTGAGCGAAAACCTCATGGTCGAGACCGCGGTTGCGGCGACGGCGGTCGCACTCGTCGTGTTCCTGATCGCGCTGCTCGCGCTGCTGCGCAACAACCGCGATCTTTATCGCAGTGAGAAACAGCGCGGGCGTCAGGCCGCGATCCTGCAGACGACGCTGGATAGTATCCGCGAGGGCCTTGTCGCCTTCGATGCCGACAACACGCTGCGCGCCTTCAACGATAATTTCTTCCGCCATACGGGCTTTCCGAAAAACCTGGCGCATGCGGGCACGACGCTGCAGGAATTCCGCGATACGCCGCCCGGCAACGGCGCGCTGGCCGCGTTCCTTAGCGTGCCCGAGGAAGGGCCAAAATACGACCAGATCGAACTCGGCTCCCGCACGCTCGAGATCTATCGCGATCTCATACCCGATGGGGGTCTTCTCATCGCCTGCCTCGACGTCACCGGGCGCGTGCGCAACGAGGCGGCGCTGCGCCAATCGCAGAAGATGGAAGCGGTGGGGCAACTCACGGGCGGCATCGCGCATGACTTCAACAATCTGTTGCAGATCGTGGGCGCGAATTTGGATCTTCTCATGGGCGAGGTACGCGGCAATGCCCGCGCCGCTGAGCGTTTGCAGAATGCGACGGCGGCGGTGGGCCGCGGTTCGCGCCTGACGGCACAATTGCTTGCCTTCGCGCGGCGGCAGGCGCTGGAGCCGCGTTCGGTCAATGTCGGCCGCCTAGTGCTCGACATGACCGATCTGTTGCGCCGCACGATCGGCGAGCGCGTCGAAACCGAATCCTCCATCGCGGGCGGATTGTGGAATACGCTTATCGATCCGCATCAGGTCGAGAACGCGGTGCTCAATCTCGCGATCAATGCGCGCGACGCGATGCCCGAAGGCGGCAAGCTCACGCTCGAAGTCGCCAATGCGTT
>DATHQA010000193.1:0-2568 GCA_035483375.1 Rhizomicrobium sp.
CGCCCGCCGCAAGGCACAAAACCATTTCGAAGCCGCGGAAACGCGCACCAATCTCGTCAAGCAGATCGTTGCGGCGGAAAGCGCGGCACTCGACGCCAGGACCAAGAAATTGCGCGCATTGCGTCTCGCAAAAGAAGAAGCCGACCGCGCCGAAGCGCTTCTCAATCCGCCGAAGCGCGTTGTCAAAAAAACGCGGCGCTCGATCCAAGCTCAGTCGCTCGAAGAATAAGCAGCAAATTTGTAGTTGCGGACGGGGTGTCGATCTATCGATCGCACCTAAGCGATTGCAAAGACTTAACCCCCATCAGCGCAGCGCTGCGCTGTGTTATTGACGCAACGCTCCGTTTGGAACGACGTCGTTTCTCTTGAAGCCGCAAATCGAGCTTCCCATCTCCCTTGTCCCGAAGGATGAGGATAGATGACGGCACGAATTTGACGTGAGACCAGACAGGGCAGGGATGCGAGCTCACGCGCATCCGTGCGGAAACAGGATAGGGCATGAGCCATATGACGAGATCGTCATGGCATGTCCGCATTCTCGGATCATGCGCCGCCGGAAAATGAGGCGCACCGAAAACATCCTGTCGATGCGACGTCCGCGGCGAAGGCAAAGGTGCAGGGCATTGCTCTTGTTTATGGGGCTTCGATCTGCCTGCCGTAGCTTCGGAATCGAAAGCGGGATCGTTCAAGGGCATCCCGCTTTTCGTTTATGTTGGCCGCGTGCGCAAACCTTGCTATCGTATCATTCGGCAGGCGATCAGGAGAAACACAATGTCCTTACGCATCGGCGACACCGCACCGGATTTCGAAGCAAATACCACGGAAGGCCGCATCCGTTTTCATGAATGGCTCGGCAATTCGTGGGGCGTTCTGTTCTCTCATCCGAAGGATTTCACGCCCGTCTGCACGACCGAACTCGGCTACATGGCGAAACTCAAACCGGAATTCGACAAACGCGATGTGAAGATCATCGGTCTTTCCGTCGATCCCGTGGACAAGCATTCCGGATGGGCGAAGGACATCGAAGAAACACAAGGCTATCTTCCGAACTATCCGATGATCGGCGACGACGATTACAAAGTCTCCAAGCTCTACGGAATGCTGCCGGCGGAAGCGAGCGGCGATCCCGCGAAGCGCACGGCTGCCGACAATCAGACGGTGCGCAATGTCTTCATCATCGGGCCTGACAAGAAGATCAAACTCATTCTCGTTTATCCGATGACAGTGGGCCGCAATTTCGATGAGGTTCTGCGCGTGATCGACTCGTTGCAACTCGGCGCCAAGCACAAGATCGCGACGCCGGTGAACTGGAAACCGGGCGAGGATGTGATCATCGCGGGCTCCGTTTCTAACGAAGATGCGAAGAAGCTCTATCCGCAAGGCTGGAAAGAACCGAAGCCCTATATCCGCATCGTGCCGCAGCCATAGGCGTCGCGAACTGGCGGACTGGGTGGGATTCGAACCCTGTCAGCGGAGCGTAAGCGACGCGAATTGAATAACGCGGGTTCGAAGCGCCGGTCGCGAAACTGGCGGACAGGGTGGGATTCGAACCCACGAGACGGTCTCCCGTCCACACGCTTTCCAAGCGTGCGCCTTCAGCCGCTCGGCCACCTGTCCGCTGGAGGGCGGGGGAATATACGACCGCCGCCCGCCCGGCAAGCGCCCCTAGCTCACCGGCGGGGCCACGGAAATCTCGCGTTTGGCGGCCACGCTGGAGATGGTGAAGCCGGCAATCACGTCGAACAGGCACATCAGCACGATAAAGAAGAAGGTGGAGGTGGCAAATTGCCGGAGCACCACGAACTCGATCAGGGCAGCGGCGAACACCAGCGTCGATAGCGAGTGGTTCATCACCTCCATCGCGGTAACGCGTGTCGCCTTGATGATCTCCACAAACAACAGCGCGAGCGATACGAGCACGAGCAGATCGCCCAGATGGAATGTCCAGCGCGCGCCGGAGAACAGCGTCATGCCGAAGCCGGAACTAAGGAGCGAATCGGTATCGCTCAGCATGCCGCAATCGTGCAGCGCATTGGCCACATGATCGGGCGGATGGCCGAACAGCCCGCCTCCGAACGCCACGAGATTGTAGAGCAGAACCGCAATGAGCATCACAGGAAACGAGCGCATGTGAATCTCCCTTTCAGGTGCATTTCATTATATCATGCTTGCGGCGCGGCACCTGCGCGTTCGCGGAAGATGAGAACGAGGTTGCGAGCATAGACGGCGAGGCCGCCGATCTGGCCCATGAGAAACGGCAACGCATCCTTGCCGACATGGATCGCATAGATCAGCGTGACGATACCGCCCGCGATACTGAAATACCAGAACGACACGGGCACGATGCTGCGGCCGGCAACTTCGCTTCGGAACCATTGGATAAGAAAGCGCGAGGCAAACAACGCCTGGCCTACGAAACCGATGACGAGCCATACATTGCTCGACGTGAGCCACCCCGTCATTCAAATCTCCTTTGCCTGTTCATGGCCACGATAACGTTTCGCAAGCCACCGCACGCCGCGCAGATCGTCGATGCCCGCGAGCATGCGTTGCACATTGGTATATTTC
>DATHQA010000194.1:0-4519 GCA_035483375.1 Rhizomicrobium sp.
GCAGCCAACCGCCGAAGAACAGGATCGTCAGCAGGGCGCACATCAGCACCGCGTTGAGATATTCGCCGATCATGAACAGCAGGTAGGGCGTCGCGGAATATTCGACCATGAACCCGGCGACGAGTTCGGATTCGGCTTCCGTCAGGTCGAATGGTGGCCGGTTGGTTTCGGCCAGCGCCGAAACGAAGAACACGACGAACATCGGGAACAGGATGGAGAACACGAACCAGCCATGCTCCTGCGCCTTGACGATCGCCGACAGGTTCAGCGAGCCCGCGAACAGCAACACCGTGATCATCACGAAGCCGATGGAGACTTCGTAGGACACCATCTGCGCCGCGGCACGCAATGCCGACAAGAACGGATATTTCGAGTTGGACGCCCAGCCTGCCATGATGACGCCGTAAACGCCCATCGATGACATCGCGAACAGATAAAGAATGCCGACATTGATGTTGGCGAACACCCAACCATTGTCGAGCGGCACGACGGCCCATCCCGCGAACGCAAGCGTCGCGGTGACGAGCGGCGCTAGGATGAAAATCACCTTGTTCGCGCCCGACGGAATGATGACTTCCTTGATGAGATACTTGCCGAGGTCGGCGAAGCTTTGCAGCAATCCGAGCGCGCCGACGACGTTGGGCCCGCGGCGCATCTGAACCGCGGCGAAGATCTTGCGGTCCGCGAGCAGGAAATACGCGACCATCACGAGCAACACGACGTCGAAGATGAGGATCGACAGCACCTGGCTGAGCGTCCACGCCCAGGCATAGGGCAGACCGAGATACAGAAAGAGTTTTGTGAAGATCATTATTCGGCCGCCATCTGCTCAGGAGTTTTGACGAAGATGCGGCTGCATTCGGCCATCGTGGCGCTCGCGCGCGCGATTGCGTTGGTGAGATAGAAATCGCGCATGGCCGATGCGAGTGGTAAAGACGAATTCACGCTGCCCGGAATACCGATGGCATTCCAGATCGCGGGATCGGCACCAGGATGGGCAGGCGCTTCGCCGATATTCGCGAAATGCGGCACGTCGACAATGATAGCGCGACGCAACGTATCAAGATCGTCGTAAGGCAATTTATGACCGAGCACTTCGGACAGCGCGCGCAGGATCGCCCAATCCTCCTTCGCATCGCCGGGTGGGAATGCGGCGCGATTGGCGAGTTGCACACGGCCTTCGAAATTTGCGTAAAGGCCGGATTTTTCCGTATAGGCCGCGCCGGGCAGCACGACATCGGCGCGATGTGCGCCCGTATCGCCATGCGTGCCCTGATAAACGACGAACGCGGAGCCGAGCGCACGCGCGTCAATCTCATCCGCGCCGAGCAGATATACAAAATCGATCTCGCCTTTCGACGCGCCGTCGAGAATGCCAGCCACATCGCGGCCCCTGACGAAGCCGAGATCGAGTGCGGCCACGCGGCTAGCGGCCGTATGCAGCACATTGAATCCGTTCCAGCCGCCTTCGACCACACCGCCCGCAGGCCCGATCATGCCCGTCTCGCCCGCGATCTTTGCCGCAAGCTGAAGGATCGCCGCGCCATCGGGCCGCGCAATCGCGCCGGGACCGAGAACAAGCATGGGGCGCTTCGCATCCTTCAGCACTTTCGCAAATTCGTGTGAACCGTCCGCGACTGCTGAGAGTGCCGCCGCATCGCTGCCGAGATTCTGGACCGGATAGGTCTGATCCATCGTGACACCGAGGCCCGCGATCTTCAGACCGTTGAGCCAGGCTTTCCGAATACGTGCATTGAGCACGGGCGCTTCCCAGCGCGGATTGGCACCAATGAGAAGCAACGCATCGGCGGCATCGACGCCCGCGATAGTCGTATTGAACAGATAGGATTGGCGTGGAGCGGCCGCGAGCTGCGCGCCATCCTGACGGCAATCAAGATGCGTGGCACCAAGTGCACCCATCAAATCCTTTAGCGCCTTGATCTCTTCCGCCGCCGCGAGATCGCCGGCAATGGCCGCCATCTTCTCCGGCTTCGTCGCTGAAACACGCGCAGCAATCGTGGCGAACGCTTCGGCCCAACTCACAGGCACGAGCTTGCCGTTCTTGCGCACATAAGGCCTGTCCAGACGCTGACGCCGCAGGCCATCGCAGGCGTGGCGCGTCTTGTCCGAAATCCATTCTTCGTTCACGGTCTCGTTCACGCGTGGCAGCACGCGCATCACTTCCGGCCCGCGCGTATCGACGCGGATATTCGCGCCCTGCGCGTCCATCACATCGATGGATTCCGTTTTGCGCAATTCCCACGAACGCGCATTGAACGCATAAGGCCGCGAGGTCAGCGCGCCCACGGGACAGATATCTACCGCGTTGCCGGAGAGTTCGGAAGCAAACGCTTTCTCCAGATATGTGGTGATCTCCATATCCTCGCCGCGGCCCGTGGCACCGAGATCAGGCACGCCCGCAACCTCCGTCGCAAAGCGCACGCAGCGCGTGCATTGAATGCAGCGGGTCATGATCGTCTTAATCAGCGGGCCCATATATTTGTCTTCGACGGCGCGCTTGTTCTCGTTGAAGCGATGGAACGAAGCGCGGCCATACGCCATCGCCTGATCCTGCAGATCGCATTCGCCGCCTTGATCGCAGATCGGGCAATCAAGCGGATGATTGATGAGCAGGAATTCCATCACGCCTTCGCGCGCTTTTTTCACAAGCGCTGTGTTCGTGTTGATCTTGGCAGGCGTGCCGTCCTTGTTCGGGAAGATATCCTTCACCTGCAATGCACAGGAGGCTTGCGGCTTCGGCGCGCCGACCCATTCGACAAGACACATACGGCAATTGCCCGCCACCGACAAACGTTCGTGATAGCAGAAGCGCGGGATTTCCGCGCCCGCAAGCTCGCAGGCCTGCAGCAGCGTGATGTTGTCGTCCGCTTCGATTTCCTTGCCGTCGACGATGAGTTTACGCGCCATCAACACCTCCATTGTCATGGCCCGCCGGAGTGCGGGCCACCCAGGTGATGACGGACTCTTTTGTCCGCGTGGACACGCGGACAATGGATGGCCCGGATAAACCGGGCCATGACAAGTAGGGTCTAACGATGAGTTTGCGGGCCATGTGTTACTCCGCCGCTATCGGTGTTGCGCCCGCGCGCACGGCGATGCGCCGCTCGATCTCCGGCCGGAAGTGGCGAATGAGGCCCTGGATCGGCCATGCCGCCGCGTCACCGAGCGCGCAGATCGTGTGGCCCTCCACTTCCTTCGTCACTTCGAGCAGCAGATCGATTTCGCTGACTTGCGCATGGCCGACCACGAGCCGCTCCATCACACGCCACATCCAGCCCGTGCCTTCGCGGCATGGCGTGCACTGGCCGCAGCTTTCGTGTTTGTAGAAATAAGATAGCCGCGCAATCGCCTTCACGATGTCCGTCGATTTGTCCATCACGATGACGGCGGCGGTGCCGAGGCCCGATTGCGCATCCCTCAACGCATCGAAATCCATGAGCACAGTATCGCAAACCGATTTCGGGATGAGCGGCACAGATGCGCCGCCGGGAATAACGGCAAGCAGATTATCCCAACCGCCACGCACACCGCCTGCATGTTTGTCGATGAGTTCGCGCATGGGAATGCCCATCGCTTCTTCCACATTGCACGGCTTGTTCACATGGCCGGAAATGCAGAACACTTTCGTGCCCGTGTTGTTGGCGCGGCCGATGCCTGCGAACCATTCCGGCCCACGGCGCAGGATCGTCGGCGCGACGGCGATGGATTCCACATTGTTGACGGTCGTAGGGCAGCCATAGAGCCCGACATTCGCCGGGAATGGCGGCTTCAGGCGCGGCTGGCCTTTCTTGCCTTCAAGGCTTTCGAGCAGCGCGGTTTCCTCGCCGCAGATATAAGCGCCCGCGCCGTGATGCACATAGCAATCGAAATCCCAGCCATGGATGTTGTTCTTGCCGATGAAGCGCGCTTCGTAAGCCTGATCGATGGCGGCTTGCAGGCGCTCGCGCTCGCGGATGAATTCGCCGCGCACATATATATAGCAGGCATGCGCACGCATCGCGAAGGACGCGATGAGGCATCCCTCGATGAGATGATGCGGATCGTTGCGCATGATGTCCCGGTCCTTGCAGGTGCCGGGTTCGGATTCATCCGCATTGACGACGAGATAATGCGGACGCTCCTTCACTTCCTTCGGCATGAAGGACCATTTGAGGCCCGTCGAGAAGCCTGCGCCGCCGCGCCCGCGCAGGCCCGCTTTCTTCATCTGATCGATGATCGTATCGATGCCGCGTTCGAGGATTTGCTTCGTGCCATCCCAGCAGCCGCGTTTCCTCGCGCCTTCGAGACCCCAATCGTGGAAGCCATAGAGGTTCGTGAAGATACGATCCTTGTCGGCGAGCATCAGGCCGTTTCCTTCAACGTTGTTGCACCACCGAGCGGTTCGGATGAAAAACGGCTGTTTTGCGGGCCGGGTTTCGGCACATCGCCGCGGCGGAAGGCCTCAAGGATTTTTTCCGTCGCAGGGCCGTCAAGGTCTTCGTAGAAATCCTTGCCGATC
>DATHQA010000195.1:0-4431 GCA_035483375.1 Rhizomicrobium sp.
TGCAGGGCTTTGCGCTGGGCGGCGAAGTGGGACCGACGACGGCCTATCTCGTCGAAGCCGCGCCCGTGCACCGTCGAGGTTTCTATTCCTCGATGCAATATGCCTCCCAGGATACCGCGGTCCTCGCTGCTGGCCTTGTCGGTACCGCGCTCGCAAGCATGCTCGATGCACAACAGCTTCAGGATTGGGGTTGGCGCGTGGCGATGCTCGTCGGCGCGCTTATCGTGCCGTTCGGCCTCATCGTGCGGCGCGGTCTGCCGGAGACATTGCACGCCGCGGATGACGCGGCGCTCGCGCCCGACGCCACGACGGGCGAGCTTTCGTGGAGCACAAAGCTCAAACCCTATCTCGCGCTCATCATCCTCGGCCTCATGATGCTCATGGCGGGGACAATTGCGAACTATGTGACGAGTTACATGACGACCTATGCGCTCGAGACTTTGCATATGCAGGCGACCATCGCGTTCGGCGTCATCATCGTGAACGGAGTCTTTTCGGTGATGTTCGAACCCATCAGCGGATGGCTGTCGGACATCTACGGACGCAAGCCCGTCATGCTCGTTCCCGGAATCATCATGCTGCTTTCGATCCTGCCCTGCTTCTGGCTCATCTCGCATTTCAGGACTGCCATCGTATTCTACACGATGATGGCGTGGCTGAGCGCGCTTACCGGCCTCAACACGACGCCCGTCGTCACCGTCATCACGGAGTCCCTACCCAAGAGCATCCGCTCCGGCACGCTTGCGACGGTCTATGCGTTTGCGATTTCGATTTTCGGCGGCTCGACACAATTCATGGTCAACTGGCTCATTGACGTCACGAAGGATCCGCTCGCGCCTGCTTATTACTGGAGTACGGCATTGGTCATCGGCCTTATCGCCATGGCACTCGTTAAGGAATCCGCGCCGCTTATTCGCGGACCTTTCGATTCTGCTTAACACGCTGTTAACGCCTAGTGCTTAACCATAACAGCCGGGCAGCATGCAGTGGCCGAGCGATCGACATGGGGCAGGCTTTGGGGCTTACCGCGCGGGACATGAATGACATGAGCCGGTTGGCGCAATTGGCCGCCAACCCTCAAGGCACGACGCGCGAGGAAATCTATCTCGCGGTTGCTTCGCTCTATCGCGTGCAGGGTTCACATCTCTCGCCGCGCGAACGCGAATTGATGCGCGAAATCCTGCGCAAGCTCACCCACGATGTCGAAATGGCGATCCGCATCGCGCTGGCCGAAAAACTGGCCGACGATGTAACTGCGCCGCACGATCTTATTCTCCTGCTCGCCGACGATGCGATCGAGGTTGCACGCCCGATCATCATGCGCAGCGCCCTCATCTCCGAACAGGATGTACTACGCCTCATCGCCGACGCGAGCGCTGACCATCACACGGCGATCGCGACGCGCCCGAACATCACCGAGCCGATCACAAACGAACTCGTGAAAAGCGAAACCGAAAGTGTGCTGCTCGCGCTGGTGCGCAATGTGACCGCGCGCATCGCCTCGCAGGCCTACGAGACGCTCGTCGAGAAATCTCGCACCATTGCGAGCATCCAGGAGCCGCTCGTCCATCGCGCCGATCTGCCGCCGGAATTGGCCACGCGCATGTGCACCTTCGTCTCCGATGCGCTCAAATCGCACATCGTGCGCAACTACAAAATCTCCGAAGAGAAACTGACGCGTCAGCTCGACAGCGCCGTCAAGCTTGTGAAGATCCCGCCGCCTGCGCCCAAAGCGGTGCCGACGGATGGCGCGCAGAAGCTTGTCGACAAGCTTGCAGGCGCCGGCCAGTTGAAAGCAGGCTTCCTGTTGCGCGTGCTGCATCAGGGCCAATCCGATCTGTTCGATCTCGCTTTCGCGAAGCTGCTCGATGTGCCGCTTCCGGAAACACGCAAGATCCTGTTCGAAAGCGGACCACAGGCGGTTGCGCTCGCCTGCCGCGCGGTCGGCATCGACAAATCCGTGTTCAAGACGGTCTATAACCTGTCGCGCCAGTCGCGCGGCCTTTCGTCGGCGCTGACGAACGAGCAATCCATGCAGGTCGAATCCGTGTTCAGCGCCTATCCCGATCGCACTACTGCGCTCGCACGTCTCAAGGAACGCATGGCTGCCACACCATCAACGGTAGCCCTTTTCAACCCCGCCCTGGGGTGAAACGCGCGCCCGCGCCTGCTATATCGGGCGCATGATCGATCCGTTTGGCCGGAAAATCACCTATCTGCGCGTCTCCGTGACGGACCGCTGCGATTTCCGTTGCGTCTATTGCATGGCCGAGCACATGGAGTTCCTGCCCAGGGCAGAATTGCTGACGCTGGACGAATTGGAGCGGCTATGCAGCGCGTTCATCGAAAAAGGCGTCGAGCGCATCCGCATCACTGGCGGTGAACCGCTTGTGCGCCGTGACGTGATGCACCTCATCGAACGTCTCGGCACGCGATTGAGTCATGGTTTGCAGGAATTGACGCTGACAACGAATGGTAGCCAGCTTGCGCGTTATGCAGACGGCCTGGCGCGCGCAGGCGTGCGACGCGTGAATGTTTCGCTTGATACGCGCGATGCGGAGAAATTCCGCGCCGTCACGCGCGGCGGCGATTTCGCGAAAGTACTGGCAGGCATCGAGGCTGCGCGCGAAGCGGGCCTGACGGTCAAGATCAACACGGTTGCGCTGCGCGATATCAACGAAGACGAGATCGCCGATCTCATGGAATGGGCGCACGCACGCGGGTTCGATTTCACGCTCATCGAAACGATGCCCATGGGCGGCGTCGATGGCGGACGCGTGGAGCATTACTTGCCGCTCTCGCTTGTGCGCGCGCGGCTTTCGCAACGCTACACGCTCGACGAAAGCGATTACCGCACAGGCGGCCCTGCGCGTTACATGCGCGTGCGCGAGACGAGCGGGCGACTCGGCTTCATCACGCCGCTCACGCATAATTTCTGCGAAAGCTGCAATCGCGTGCGCCTCACCTGCACAGGCACGCTTTACATGTGCCTGGGCCAGGAAGATGCCGCCGATTTTCGCCCGCTATTGCGCGCGCATGCGGGCGATGCGGAACTTCACAAAGCGATCGCAGCCGCCATCACGCGCAAACCGAAGGGCCATGATTTCATCATCGATCGCCGTCACGACCGGCCCGCGCTCGGCCGTTCGATGGCACTGACAGGTGGTTGATATGACACTCAAGCTTCATTTCGTGGCTGCCGAAGGCGAAGAAGCACAGGATGCGATGGCCGCCCTGCGCGTGCGTCACGAAGATGTCGGTCCCGAAAATGCGGATATCATCGTAGCGCTTGGCGGCGACGGTTTCATGCTGCAAACGCTGCACGCATTCCTCGCTCGCGCCAAGCCCATCTACGGCATGAATTGCGGTTCTGTGGGATTTCTCATGAACGATTACAGCGAGGACGGTCTTGAAGCCCGCCTCCTCGCCGCCGAATCCGCCGAGGTACATCCGTTACACATGCGCGCGCATACCAGGGATGGAATCACGGAAGCGCGCGCGTTCAACGAAGTCTCGCTGCTGCGCCAGACGCGCCAGGCCGCGAAACTGCGCATCATCGTCGATGACAAGACGCGCATCGCCGAACTTATCTGCGACGGCGTGCTCATCTCCACGCCCGCCGGCAGTACCGCCTATAACCTCTCCGCGCATGGACCGATCCTGCCCATCGATGCCGCCCTCCTCGCGCTGACGCCGATCAGTGCATTCCGGCCCCGGCGTTGGCGCGGTGCGCTTTTGCCTCGCCGCGCGCGTGTGCGGTTTGAAATCCTCGAAGCCGAAAAGCGCCCCGTCAGCGCGGTCGCCGACGATCTCGAAGTGCGCCATGTCTCCGCCGTGGAAGTGGCCGAAGACCGCAGCGTTTCCGTGACGATGCTGTTCGATGCGGGCCACAGCCTTGATGAACGCATCCTTGCCGAACAGTTTCTCGATTAGGAATTTCTTAATCTCGCGAGACTGTGCTCGCATATACTCAAAATCCCCTCACCGCGCTTACGCCGCATTAAGCCTATTGCCCTTAAAGTTTGAATGATCAGGCGCGGAAGTCTTGAGCGCGCAGGCAAAAACGGCGTTGGGCATGAGCGGATATCGTTTCGAACGTCTGAAAATTCTCGTCGTGGACGACAATCAGCATATGCGCAAGCTGATCGTCACGATCCTGCAGGCGTTTGGTGCATTGCAAATCTTTGAAGCGTCGGACGGACCACGCGCCTGGGCGATCCTGCGCGAGACGAATCCCGATGTCGTCGTGCTCGACTGGATGATGGAAGGCATGACGGGCCTTGATGTCGTCAAACTGGTCCGCACGTCGCCGCATACGCCCAATCCATTCGTGCCGATCATCATGCTGACCGGCTACACGCATATCGATCACGTGCGCCAGGCGCGCGATGCAGGCGTGAACGAATTCCTCGCCAAACCCGTCTCAGTGAA
>DATHQA010000196.1:0-7492 GCA_035483375.1 Rhizomicrobium sp.
GGACCATCGAAGGACGCCGCAATGGCGCGCTTATTTCGACGGGCGACGGCGAAGCGGTGACTTATGCGCTGTGGTATCTGGAAGAACGCGGCAAATTGTTCGTGATACCGGGAACGAAAGTCTATCAGGGCATGATCGTGGGCGAGAACGCGAAGGACAATGATCTCGACGTCAATCCGCTGAAGACCAAGCAGCTCACCAACATCCGCACGACGAGCAAGGACGAGGCGATCCGCCTCACGCCCGTTTCGCCGTTCACGCTGGAGCAATCCATTGCCTATATCGGCGATGACGAACTCGTCGAAGTGACGCCGCAATCCATTCGTCTGCGCAAACGCGAATTGCTGCCGCATCTGCGCAAGCGCGCAAAGGCGGAAGCCGAAAGTTAGGTCTTCGCAGGCTTCAATCCCACCATCGTTGCAATCGCCGCATCCGCCATGCGCTTGGGCAAAAGACTGACGGCCAATCCTTGCGCCTTGTTGGGATTTTCCACATAGGCGGTTTTGGGCCGGCGCGTGGTGAGCGCTTTCAACACCGCGCGTCCGATGCGCTCCGGCGGATAGCCTTTGCGGCCCTGATCCAGCATCACTTTCTTGATGTTCTCCAGCGCCTTGAAATAGGGCGTGTTGGCGAATTGAGAGACGTCCACCTGATCGGCCTTGTCCCAGATCGGCGTCGCCACCGCGCCCGGCCGGATAATGATGAGGTCGATGCCGAACAGCATCAGTTCGCGGCGCAGGGATTCCGACAGACCTTCGAGTGCAAATTTGCTTGCCGAATAAGGCCCCATGAACGGAAACGCATTCTTGCCGCCGATGGAGGACATCATGACGATGCGGCCGGGCTTGCCCTTGCGCGAGCGATCGACACCGAGCAATGGCGCGAATGCTTGCGTCACGATCATCTGGCCGATGAGATTGACTTCCATCTGATGGCGCAATTCGTCGATGGGCAGATAAAGCAGCGGCCCCGCAACCGCGATGCCCGCATTGTTGACGAGCCCGGCAAGCGTTTCGCCGCCGAGCGCCTTCTCCACCACTTCCGCGCCGCGCTTCACGCCCACCGCATCCGTCACATCGAACAGTAGCGGCGTGAACGATGTACCGAATTCCTTCGAGAGCCGGTCGGCATCGGCCTGTTTCCGCACGCTGCCGAAGACATGGAAGCCATTGGCCGCAAGCACCTTTACGCAACCCCAGCCGATGCCCGTGGACGCACCTGTGACGACGACACTTTTCATATGCAGATCCCTTCCTCGTTTGCGTGACTATAGCGTCATTTTGTTGCGCGGGGGAGGTGAAGTACGTGGCCAACGCTGCTAGGAGGAGGCGATGAGCGTCGATCCCAAAACCATCGCCTTCGCGCACCGCCTCGCCGATGCGAGCGGCGCGATCATCCGCCCATTCTTCCGCCAGCGCATCGAGGTCGTGGACAAGGGGGCGAGCGTCTTCGATCCCGTGACTGAGGCCGACAAGGGTGCCGAAGAGGCGATCCGCGCGATTATCCACGCCGAACGGCCCGAGGACGGCATCCTCGGCGAGGAATATGGCGAGCATCCGGGCACGAATGGGCGGCGCTGGGTGCTCGACCCCGTGGACGGCACGCGCGCCTTCATCACGGGGCGGCACGAATGGGGCAGCCTCATCGCGCTGGAGGAGGGCGAACGGCCGGTGCTCGGCATTCTCGATCAGCCCGTGCTGGGCGAGCGGTTTATCGGCGTGAACGGCCGCAGCGAGTTTCATTTCGCCGATACGGTGATGAAGCTCGAAGCGCGCGAATGCACCGATCTCTCCCAAGCCGTGCTGTGTGCGACGCATCCGACCGCCTATTTCAACGAGGCCGAACGTGCCGCACTCACGCGCATCGAACGCATCACGCGTCTGAGCCGTTACGGCGGGGATTGCTATGTGTTCGGCCTGCTCGCGATGGGATTCGTGGACCTCATTGTAGAATCCACATTCAAGCGCTGGGATGTGGCAGCGCTTATTCCGATTGTCGAAGGCGCAGGCGGCGTCATCACCGATTGGCGCGGCAATTCCTGTCACGAGGGCGGGCAGGCCGTCGCTTCGGGCGATCCGCGCCTGCACGAACAGGCGCTCGCGCTGCTCAAGGATGCAGCGAACTGAATTTCGTTCATTCATGCCGCCGAGTTTAAGTGCGCGAGGGCGCGCGTGGATAAACACGTGCGCGTTTGAATGAAACCAGCGTGTCAGGTGCCGTTTTGCGTGGATAGTCCCGTCAGGCCGCCGCTTTCTTGCGGGAATGGGCAGAGGGAATCAGCACGTCCGCAGAAATGTGAAACCGTTTTCGCAGGCGCTGAATCATCGCGATGCTCAATTCGCGTTTGCCGCTCAAAACTTCGCTGACGCGGCTTGGTGTGCCGAGAAGCGGCACGAGATCGGAACGCGTCAAGCCATGCTGGTCGAGCAGATAAATCAGGATATCGGCCAATGCCGGGGTTTTCTGCGGCCAGCGGCGACGCTCGTAGTCTTCGATGAGGCGCGCCTGCGCCGCAAGCTTCGCGCTATCAGCCGGATTGTCCGAAGTCATCAACCTATCCACCAGCGCCTTCGCCTGCGCGTGATCGCTGTCGTTCTCGATAAGGATTAGAGTTGCCTTCATTACACAGTCTCCGCGTCAACCTCGTCATATTCTTCGTGCGTTCCAAAGAACCGGATCGATAAAACGCCCGCCCGGTATTGGATCAAAACAATCAGGCGGAAATCGTTTCCCTTGATATTAAAAACGGCCCTTCCGCCTTTCAGGATACTCGCCTTCGGATGGGATTTCTTGACATCCTCCGGCGTCTCCCAAGCGGCACTTTCAGCAATTCTCAGCCACGCATCGAATTGCGAGCGCGCGGCTTTGATGCCTTTATGGCCTGCATGTTTGGCGAAATAGGCACTGACAATATTCCGCCCGATGACGATCATGGCCGAGCCTAGCGTATATTTCCCAAAAATGGAAGCAGAATTCCATTTTTGGGAATTTCTGCGGGAGAGGCTATTTTAAAGCAAAGCTCTAAACGCATCGAACGCAGCCCAGAATTGCGCGCGGATCGGGTCTTTTTCCATGAGGATTTCGTGTTCGGCTTCGGCGATCTCGATATATTTGCCGCGCTGCAGGCGTGAGGCGAATTCGCGCGTTGCGATTGTTTGCACGATGCGGTCGCGGCCCGCGCCGACAATAAGTGTGGGCGTTGAGATTTTCTCCGCATAACCCGGCGACATTTCCTCTTTCATCGAGGCATAAGCCGCCGATAGCCAGCTCCAGGTCGGACCTGCAAGACGAATATCCGGATTCTCGCGGACGAGTTTCTGCGCGCGCGCGAAACGCGGACGGTCCGCCGTCACGAGATTGTGGTCGAAATCCACGCGCAGCGGATCGCGCGCCTCCATGCCGAACACCCAGTCATTGCCTTTGCCGAGCGCCATCATCGCGCGCGTGATGAGCGGCACGATCCATTCGGGCTGGCCGCGCGTCGAGATGCGCATCATCGGCGCGCTCAGCGCAGCCATCGCGATGCTGTTCGGATTGTCGTGCAGATGGCGCAACAGGATATGCGCGCCCATCGAATGCGCGACCGCAATGGGGCGCTTTGCGATAGGCCGCACGATTTGATCGAGGAAGCTGTTCAGGTCTTCGTCATATTGTGTGAAATTCCCAATATGGCATTTGCGCGTATCGGGCAGCGCGCGTGCCGATCCGCCCTGTCCGCGCCAGTCGAAGGCTGCAACCGTCAGCCCACGCAGGCGCAGGTCGTCGATCACCTCACAATATTTTTCGAGGAATTCGGTCTGGCCCTGCAGCAAAACACAAACGCCGCGAAGGGTTAATCCCTCCGCGGCGTCCCAAACGGCGGTGCGCAAACGCACGCCATCTCTGGTCACGATGAAGCGCGGCTCGAAGGTTTCGAGCGCCGGTTTCATCGCGAAATGTGATTTAGGCCGGACGGGCTTTCGCCAGGATCGGTCCGAGCTTCATGGCGAGGCCCATATCGCCCGCCACGCGCAGCTTGCCCTGCATGAACGCGGACGTGCCGTCCAGTTCGCCCTTGACCATCTTTTCGAAGGTCTCGAGGGTCACAGAGATCGTGCAATCGGCGGACTTGCCCGCGCCGTCGGAGACGGTGTTCGGGGTCGATTTGCCGTCGATGAGCACGCTGCCCGGCTCGCCGAAATCGAATTTAAGCGTGCCGCCGAGGCCCGAATTGTCGCCGATAGCGGCGCCCATCTGCGTGATGATTTCCTTTACGATGTCAGCAGTCATTGTCGTCCCTTCCCTTAAAGTTGGGCTCCCACGGCCAGCGTCCCCGACAGCTCGCTCATTCCTGTTCTCGCCCGAGCGGGTTGGCAGGGAGCGCGCGAATATGAGCATTTGTCAGTGTTAGACGCAACACATTGTCTTTTGACAATGATGTTTGCAAACCGCGCCCAAGTGCCACAACCTTGAACTTATGGGCGCTGGCGAAGCAGCGAAGGCGGACAGGCGCAGACGCGATGCGCTGGGCTGGCTCTGCCATGTGCTGCATCTGGCGATTGTCGTGTTCGCCGTTTTCGGCTGGCTCTCGCCGTGGCGCGGGGTGCTGATTTTTTATCTCGTTCTGCTTGTCGCGATGCCTTTGCAGTGGCGGTTCAACCGTTCGTCCTGCGTGCTCAACAATATTGAATCCTGGCTGCGCACGGGACGCTGGCGCAATCCAGAAAATCGCGAGGAGGGCGCGTTCCTGCTCAGGCTCGTGGAGCGCGTGCTTGGGCTTTATCCGAGCGAGCGTTTCATGGATGTGTTCATCCACGCGCTGCTCGCAAGTTTCTGGCTGCTCGCGCTAAGCCACCTGTTGTGGTGGTGAGTTAGATTCTTCCCAAAATCGAAATCGTGCCCACTTGCGTCGTGCTGCCGGCATTGCCGCGCACGAAATCGTAATTGAGGCCGATGGACCACGTTCCCGTCGTCGCCGAAACGGTCGCGCCCGCCACGAGATTGCCGCGTTCCGGATCTGGACCGATAACGTCGAAGATGCCCGTGTTCGGTGTGGTCTGGCCCTGCACGCTTTGGAAATCGGTGCGCAGCTTCACCGCTTGGGCGGCGAAATCGTAGCGATAGCCGAGGCGCGCCTCCGGCTGAATATAGAAATCGCCGAAATCGATGTCCTGACGCACGGTCGTGCCGAGATAGCCGCGCACGGAATTCGCGTAATAAGGCTGAACGGTAAGATCGAGACCGGGGCCGCCATTGGCTTCGTCATAGCCTTCTTCGCGCAGCGCCATGCCGTCCACCGACAATTGCGGCAGGATCGTCGTGCCGCCATAGACGAGGAATACGCCCGTCGTGAAGCCGCCGGCGACGAGTTCGCTGCCGCGCTTGGAATCGGCCTCGCGCGAGATGAGTGTCGCGCCGGTGGTGACGTTGTCGAAGTTCACGAAGCGGTGGCCGGAAAGATCGCCGTAACCGACATCGAGATCCGTATCGAAGAATAGGCCCTTGCCGCGCCAGTCGGTATAGCCCGTGAGCATGTACCATTCGGTGTCGGTATGCGTGTCCATCGGGGCCTGTTGCGTGATGCCGCCCGAGTAGAACGTGAACGCGGCGCCGTACCAGCCATCGCTCGGATTGCCCACATCGCCGCCGACCGCGAAGCCGAAGCCGCGATTCTGATAGCCGGGCAGGTCGTGATTGCCTTTGTCGTTGAGGAATTCGGTGAATTCCTGGCCCCACAGCGTGTCGTCGCCCGGCTGCGTGCCGTACATGCGCAGCGCGCGCTGGCGTGCTGCGACGGGGCCCGTCGCTTGATCGGTGAGTGAGATGGCGACTGCGCGCGTGCCGCCGCTCGCATCAGGCGCGAAGGCGCTGTAATTCGCTTCGGCGGCTGCGTTGCTGGTCACGCTGTTGACCAGACCTGAACCAAGCGTCGCGTCGGTTGAGAGCGCCGCATTGGCATAGGGGAACAACTGCGCCGCATAACCCGTCAGGCCCAATTGCGCCGATGTTTTCGGCACGAGATCCAGCACGAGCTGCGAGAAATTGGGCGCCGTGCCGGAACATGCCGGAAGTCCCGTGATCGTGAGGTTATAGCCGCACAGGCCGCTTTGTGATGTGAACAGGAACGGAATCGTACCGCCGACATCGGTGTTGATGAGATCAAGCTCGGACTGCGAGATATCGAGATTTCCAATCGGCGCCTGCAGCAGGATGAAATTGCCTGCGCTCGGAATGTAGCTCGAATAGCTCACGCTGAACGGCACGTTGTCGCCGATGGTGATTTTGTCTGAGGCCTGCACGACCGGAACGTTCTGGTCCGCCACATTCACAAGCTGCGACGACACTGCGAGGTTCAACGCGGCCGCGTTGTCGTCGACAATGAAATCATTCGCAGTCAGCGATTGCGTCGTGTTTTCAACGCCGAGCGTGCCGTGTTCCGCCACGTGCACGTTGAGAATGCTTCCTGCCCCTTCGGTGATCGATCCGCTTACGATGCCGAAGCTGTCCACGAACAGCATGTCGCCGCCGGTGGCTCCGGATTCGTTGAAGTAGATATTGCCCGCAAGTGACGCCGGGGATTGCGGCGAGGTGCCGACGACATGCACAAAATCGTTGCCCAAACCCAGAAGAACATCGCCTTTGATCGAGCCCTGGTTGAACAGCGTGATGCCGGTCGTGTTCGCAAGGAGATTCATCGCGACTTGAGTTTGCGCGTTGTCGGTGAGTGTCGTTGCCTGGGCGATGATCGAGCCGTAATTGGCGATGTTCGACAGCGTGCCGGAATAGTCGATGATGCCGTAGGCGGCGATGCTCGTGATCGTGCCGGGTTCGGTCGTCGACGAACTCGCCGAGATCGTGCCCAGGTTGACGAGCGTGGGAAGCTGCTCGGTGGTGCTGTTGGGAGCACCGATTTCGATCGCGATGGCTGTGCTGCCCTGAACGCCCTGAGCCGTGGCCGAGATAACGCCGCCGCCGTTCTCGTTCGAGTTGCAAAGGCCCGCGGTCATGACGTAGGTGCCGCAAAGCCCGCTCGCGGCCGTTGGATCGCCGACATTCGTATAGTTCTGGATGGAAAGACCGACGACGCCGACGGGCGTGCTCGTCTTCGTATCGGTCTGGCCGAAGGCCCCGATCGTGCCGGAGTTGAAGATGCCGAGGCCTTTCAATGTTGTCGTGAAGCCTTGCGCGCCCGTGACCAACATGCCCGTCGTGCCGAGATCAGGATCGATGGGCGAGGATTCGATCGTGCCGCGATTGTAGAAGCTGTAACCGGGATCGGTCGTGTCCGCGTACACGCCGAGCGTGATTGCGGTAGTGGGATTAGGCGCAAATTCATTGTCCTGCAGGGACGGATCGATGCGAAGGGCTGGCGAATTGCCTTCGGTTTCGATGACTGCCGTCACATTTGAAGTGTCCGACGTGTTCACCTTGCCCGAGTTTAAAAAGCCGCCGCCGATCGAGCCGCCGATGAGCATGGCCGAACCGCCTTCGGGATCGCCGCTGTTGGAAGGCC
>DATHQA010000197.1:0-12072 GCA_035483375.1 Rhizomicrobium sp.
GCCCGCTCGAGACGATGAAAAATGACGCAGTGTCTGCGCTCAACGTTTTACGCTCTGATAAGGATTTGAGAGCACTTTGGCGAACCTAACATGCTGATGTTAACGGTCTTTTAGCCATACGCCGTTTAGAAACGGTTAAGCAGCGCTGATATGAAAACTTATGATCGCAAGGCGGGAAAATAACCGCGTGGGGCCGCGTTTCATCGCGGAAGCGTCGAGCAATCATGCGCGCGATCTTTCGCGTGCGATTGCGTTCGTCGATGCGGCAGCGGATGCGGATTGCGACGCGGTGAAGTTTCAGTTGTTTCGCATCGATCGCATGTTCGCGCCGGAGATTTTATTGCGCAGCGAAAAACATCGCGCGCGCCGCGCATGGGAACTGCCGCTTGAGCATCTGGCGCCGCTCGCGGATCATTGCACCAAACGCGACATCGAATTTTCGTGTACGCCGTTCTATCTCGAAGCGGTGGAAGAATTGCGCCCGCATGTCGCGTTCTACAAAATCGCGTCTTACGAATTGCTCGTAGAGCCCTTGCTTGAGGCGTGCGCGCGCACGGGTAAACCCATCGTGCTGTCAACCGGCATGGCGACGATGGATGAAATCGAACATGCCGTTTCGGTTTTGAAAGCAGCGAGTGCGCACGACATCACATTGCTTCATTGCGTGTCCGCCTATCCGACGCCGCCGCAAGAGGCGAATCTGTCGGCGATTGAAGCCATTCGTATGGCCACGGGCTGTGCGACGGGATGGTCCGATCATACGCGCAGACCTTCCGTCATAGAACGCGCCGTGCATCGCTGGGGCGCGAGCGCGGTGGAATTCCATCTCGATCTCGATGGTCAGGGCGCCGAATATGCAGCGGGCCATTGCTGGTTGCCTGAGGAGATCGCGCCTGTCATCGCTCGTATCCGCGAAGCCTTCGTCACCGATGGCGACGGCTTCAAAGGTCCCCAAGACTCCGAACGTGATGATCGCGATTGGCGCGCCGACCCGCGCGATGGCATGCGGCCGCTGCATCACATCCGCAAGCAATGGGAGAGCGCGGCGTGAATGCACATGCGCGCACCCGCCCGCGTGTTGTCGCGCTGATCCAGGCGCGCATGGGGTCCACGCGGTTCCCCGGCAAGGTGCTGAAGCCTATCGCGGGCCAGCCGCTGCTTTGGCACATCGTGGAGCGTTTGAAGCGTTCGCGTCTCATCGATGCGATTGCAGTGGCGACGACCGTTAATCCGCTTGACGACGCGATTGTCGAGTTCGGCGCGGAGCATGGCGTCACGGTCGTACGCGGTTCGGAAGACGATGTGCTTTCGCGTTTCGCGAAGGCAGCGGAGGCGCTTGACGCCGATATCGTCGTGCGCGTGTCGTCCGATGCGCCGTTCATCGATGCGGGATTCATCGATCATCTCGTCACGGCACTCATCGAGCAGAAGGGCGATTATGTGCTGCTCGAAGAAGGTGCGATCACGGCGCATGAGGGCGTGGATCCGTTCACACGCCGCGCGCTCGACAAGCTCATGATGGATGCGCATGGTGACGCGGTCGCGCGCGAGCATGTCACAGGCTATTTCAAGCAGCATCCCGATTTCGTGCGCATCGCGCGCGCGCCGGCCTATCCTTCGCTGGCGCGTGAGGCGGGCAGGCTCACGATCGATACGCCGGACGATCATGCCTTTGCCGAAGCCGTGCATGAAAGGCTCGAAGCGAACGCGGGCGAGGCGTCGCTTGGCGATCTGCTTTTGCTGCTCGAACGCGAGCCTTCGTTGCGTACGCTCAATGCGCATGTGAAGCAGAAGACGATTGCGAAAGCGGGCGCGCTCGCGCTTATCCGCTGCGATGGCGGTGGGCGTTTCGGTTACGGCCATGTCAAACGCATGGTGGCACTAGCACGCGCATTGCGTGATCGCGAAAGCATCGGCGTTATCTTCGCGCTGAACGGTAGCGTGGATGCGCTGAAGCCTATTCGCCGCGCGGGCTTTGAGGCCACGCAAATCGATGGCGCGCATGATTTCGCCGCATTGAACAAGCTCATCGCCGAACGCGCGCCGGACATGCTCATTTGCGATATGCGCGAAGGCTGCGATCGCGAGGAATTGGGAAGGCTCGCAAAACGCGTTGCACTCACCGCTGTCATTGACGATGCATCAGAACGCCGCCTAGCCGCCAATCTCGCTTATTATCCACCTTCCGCGCATGCGCTCGGTTGGAAAGGTTCGGCGTGCAAACCGCGCATCGGTTGGGAATGGACGCCTTTGGGCGTCAATGTCGGCCCGACGCAAAATCGCGCGACGACGCAACGGCCTACGCTTCTTGTCGCGATGGGCGGAAGCGATCCCACTTCGCTCACGCTGCGTTGCGCTGGCGCGCTGGCGCGTCTCGAGCCCACATTCCGCGCGCGTTTCGTCATCGGGCCGGGCATGAGCGAAGCGGAGCGTTCGGCGCGCGCGATCGTTGCGCTTTCGCCCAATTTCGAAACCGTCGAAGGCGCGGATGATCTGTCGACGGAATATGCCTCCGCCGATGCCGCACTCGCAGCGTTTGGCGTGACGGCCTATGAGCTTGCCTCCTTCGGTGTGCCCGCGATCTATCTGTGCCTCACAAGCGATCACGCGGCATCTGCGGCATCGTTCGAAAAGGCGGGCATGGGCATTTCGCTTGGCGTCGCCGATGCAGTGAAAGATACCGCGATTACGCGCGCGGTCAGTTCACTGCTTGGCGATGCGACGCGCAGGCGCGAGATACGTGCCGCAGGTTTGATGACGCTGGATGGACATGGCGCATCGCGCATCGCCGCCGATCTTTCGGCGGCCCTTGCCGAACGTCGCGTGCTCAAACAAGCCGCGATGTGATCTCGTTTTCGGTTTTCGAAAAGACTTCGTGCCAATCGCCCGCGCGCGCAGGCTGCATGCACAAAGCCGATGGCGCGAATGGTTCGTGATCCGCGCCGAAGCTTGTCCAGCTTGAATCGTAAAGCACTTTATAAGTCGGCGTGCCCGCGCCTGCCGCAAGCCATGAAACAGCGGTCGGTGCGCTGACCACACAATCGAGTGCTGACATCAACGCACACGCGCGATCAAGCTCCTGCTTCTGATTAATTCCCTGCGGTACGAAAATCTTGCGCCCGCTTCGGGATTGCAACGCTTCGATCTCATTCTGCGTGGCGTCATATTGCACGCATACAATCATGCCGGGCAGGCGCGCGATGAATTCCGCCCATTGCTCAAGCGGCGCATATTGCAGGCTGCGCAATCCGCCTGTCTTGCCGCTGCGCCAGCAAATGCCGATATAGGGACCGCTGCCTGCCTGCGCGAATGTCCCGCGCCAATGCGTTTTTTCTACTTCATCCGCAACCAAATAAGCATGCGGATCGGGAAAGGCGGATATCTCGCGGCGCAGGATTCGCGGCAGGCTTCCCATCTCGGTTGCGATGTTCGCGCCGCCCAATTGCTTGAGCCAGCCGTAATGCGCCCGGGTGACGCCGCCCTTTGTTTCCATATGCTGCGGCTTCACTGTGACATTGCGGAACGAACGCGCGAACAGGGATACGAGCCTTGGTTCGCAATCGAGAATCACATTGCCGTCTAGTTCGGGAATGAGACTTGCGAACATGAGCTGATCGCCGACGCCCTGTTCGGCCGTGACAAGCAATCGCTTCCCTTTCCGCGCGTCGCCCGTCCAGCGCGGTAGATTGTGATCGCAGGTGGGTGCCTTGCCCGGTACGTCAAGACGCGCAGCGTAATCGCGCCAGCCTTCCTTCAGATTGCCGCGCAACAGATGCAGGATCGCGCGGTTCAGGCGCAATTGCGCATTGCGTGAATCGGTTTTCAATGCTCGGCCATAAAGCGCAAACGCTTCATCCGTCTCGCCGCGGTCGGCGAGGAGATCGGCAAGATTGCCAAGCGCGGGCGCACAGGACGCGTTGCATGCAAGCGCCTGGCGATAGTGACCCTCGGCCGTCATTACATCACCGCGTTCACGATGCAGCGAACCGAGCGTCAGCCAAAGTTCGGCCGAATCGGGCGCACGCGAAAGCGCAGGCGTGAGCACGGCTTCAGCGGCAGCGAGCTGACCATTCGCGCGCAACAAATTGGCGAGATTGACGGTCGCCTCGATGCGCGCGGGCTCCAGCGTCAACACGCGGCGAAAAAATTCCTCCGCCGCCGCACCCATGCCGAGCGCGCGCGCCGTGTTCCCCAGCGCGAACAGTACGCGCGTGTCGTTCGGCTGTGCGGTGAGCGCCTTCTCGAAACACCCGATCGCTTCCACATGCCGCCCGCCTGCAGAAAGCCGCAAGCCTTCGACATAGGGATCGGCGTACAAGGCAGGGTTCATGGCAGCTTTCTCGCTGATGCGCGTTAAGGCCGCGTTAAGCATAATTTTGTTCGTCTTAGCAGAGCGTTAAGACCGCCCAGCCGATTATCCCACATTGGCGCGGAATATGGGTCGATGAGCAGCATCAGCACAGCCAGTTTCGGCTTGAACAGTTCGATTCTGCTGAACGTGTTCGCGGCACAGCTGCAGAACTCGGCGGTGCAGGCGTCGCATCTCGCAACCTCCTCGCAAAGCTCGAACTCGAGCAGCGATTCATCGACGAGCACATCCTCGAACAGCGCGACCGCGAATGATTCTCCGCCATGGGAGAATCTCAATCCGCCTTCGCAGCAGGTGCAGGACGCGCAAGTCCTGAACCTCACGAATTTCTTCAACACGAGCAATGTGCCGGTACTCAGCGCGAGTGCGGATCAGAAGACCGAACAGGACAATCAGAAATTGTTCTCGCTTTACAATGCGGTGAACAATCTCTCGCTACTCGCAGGGCTTGCGCAAAGTTCGACGGCGACGGCGGGCCAGCTCGCAGGCTACAACACGCGCTTCCAATCGGGTTTGCAGCAGGTGCAATCCTTTCTGAGCACCGAAACATTCAACAATTTCACGCTGCAGGCCTCGACACCGGCATCATCCGAGACAAGCCAGGTCGCGATTCCGTTTGCGCCGTTCTCCTATACGGGCGGCACGGTCGTCGCCGATGCGAATGTCGCAAATCCGCTCGACAATGTGAGTGCGAGCCAAAGCTTCGATATCTCGATCAAGAAGAACGGCGTCACGAGCGATGTGCCAATTGATCTTTCGCAAGTGCAAGGCGGCCTCACGATCGACAACATCGTCAACTATGTGAACCAGCAGCTTTCCGCCGCGGGCTTCAATACGCGATTCCAACGCGTGCTTACGCAAGGCTCCATCGACGATCCCACGAAAGCGAGCTACGGCATCGCCATCACGCCGGCCGCAAGCGAAACGGTGTCGCTTTCGTCGAGCACGGCCACGCCTGCGCTTTATCTCGCGGGCAATAGCGGTTCTTCGGTCGGCGCGGTCACAACGACGGGCAACACGACGACGACGTCCGCGCCCGATCAGCAAGGCCGCCTCGTCAAGCTCACCAATCTCAGTTCGTCGCCGCAAGGCGCATTCAACGCGACGGAAAATCCGTCCACGGGCAACACGACCGCGCAATCCACCGTCGTCGATGCGAACGGCAATGTCTATGTCGTCGGCAATGCCACGGGCAATTTCGGCAATGAGCTGAATCAAGGCACGCAGGACGTTTATCTGACGAAATACGACTCCGCCGGCAATCTCCAATGGACACAATTGCTGGGCAGCGCGGATAGCGCGTCCGGCTATTCGCTCACGCTCGATCCCGCGACAGGCGGTGTGGTCGTTGCCGGCTCCACGACCTCCGATCTCACGACAACGGCGGTTGCCAACGGCAAGAACGACAGCTTCGTAGCGTCTTACGATTCGAGCGGCAATCAAACCTGGGTACAGCAGATCCAGACGCTGAACGCGAACCAGGCGAACAGCGTCAGCGTCGATGCGAGCGGTAACGTCTATATCGGCGGCCAGGTCACGGGCGTCATCGGCGCAGGCCAGACGAGTTCCGGCGGAGCGGATGCTTATCTCGCGAAGCTCAGCTCCACGGGCAAGGTGCTTTACGAACAGCAATTGGGCACGAGCGGCGCGGATTCCGTTGCGGCGACTGCCGTTACGTCCGATGGCGGCCTCGTTGTCGCGAGCGTGCAGAACGGTCATGCGATCATCTCCAAATATGCGAATGGCGATGCGACGGCCGCACCCGTTTGGACGGAAGATCTCGGCGCGTTGCAAAACGGTGGCGCCATCGGCGGCCTCGCCGTTTCGGGCGATAACATCTATGTCTCGGGCACGACATCGAATGCATCGCTCAATGCAGGCGGTGCGGCGACGATTGCGGCAGCAAGTTCGGGCGGACAGGATGCGTTCGTCTTCGGTCTTACCGATAACGGTACAAGCGTCACGCCCGATCAGGTGACTTATGTCGGAACGAGTTCAACCGACCAGGGCGGCGCGCTCACGGTTGGTTCGGACGGCACGGTTTATCTCGCGGGCACGACGACAGGCACATTCGCAGGCCAGTCGCGCACCACGGCGAACACGAACAATGCGTTTGTTACCGCGATTGGCACGAACGGCTCCATCGATTGGACGCGCCAATTCGGCGGCGCGGACGGAACGTCCACGGGCCAGGGCATCGCCATCGATACGCAAGGCTCAAGCGTGCTCGATGCGCTGGGTCTGCCGCGCGGCACGGTCAGCATCAATCAATCCGTGACGCTTGCGCAGAACACCACGTTGCGCGCGGGCGACAGTTTCAAGATCGCGATACAGGGCACAGGCTCCTACACGGGCACTGTCACGGTCGAAGCGGGCGATACGCTGCAATCGCTTGCCGATAAGATCAACAATGTCCTGCTGTCCAAGGGCAAGGCGACGGTGACTTATTCCAATGGCGGCGAAGCGCTGGAGATCGCCGTCAACAAAGGCGTGACCGCCAATCTCGTTGCAGGGCCCGCGGATTCCGATGCGCTTGCGCGGCTTGGTATTGCCGCAGGCACGATTGCGAATGCGGCGACGTCCTCTTCAACGACGTCCACTTCATTGAGCGCATCGACGGGTGCGGCCTCGCAGGTGTTCGGACTCGGTTTCAGCGGCACGATGGATATTTCAACAACATCAGACGCAGGCGCCGCGCGCGCGCAATTGCTGAATGTTCTCACGAATATCCAGAACGCCTATCGCACCTCGAACACGCCCGCATCCTCGACAAGTTCGACGACACCGCAAGCAACCGGCCCCGCACCGGCCTATCTCACATCGCAGATCGCGAATTATCAGATTGCGCTTTCGATGTTTCCGGGCGCGACGACTTCGTCGAGCGCGTGATTTTCCGGATTTAGCGTATCTGGGTGTTGCAGCGTTTCGCTTCAAGTGCGCGCGCGAAGAATTTTCGCGGCAGCGATTCGCTCCTGGGGGTTAAGCGACTGATTTCTCACACAACGTTATTATAGATCATCGCAGACACAGGCCGTGGCGTTTGCGATGGCGTGCGGCCATAGGGACGCTGGGCGGTCTGCTTCTTGCCCACCTCTTCCGCAATCGCGCGGATCATGCCTTCGCTTGCATTCTTCACGCGCGTGACGAGACGGCGGTGACGTGCAAGCGTGTCCGAAAAGCGTTTCGTGATCGTGGTGAGCTTCACACGCAATTCGCTTGGTGCTGCTTTCGCGGACGCTTCATTCAATCCTGCAGCCTCACGCCCATAGATCGCGGATAGCTTTTGAATTTCCGGATCGATTGTGCGCATCTCCTGCGGTTTGCCGCGTTCGAGTGCGGCCATATCGGCCTCAAGCGCTTCGATAAGCCGTTCGGCCATCGCGATAAGGCGTTCGACTTTCTGCGTGTCTGCGCTCATTGCGCTTTTTCCTGATGCGCAAGCAATTGTTTCGTGATCGAAGCCGAAAGGCCGAAGCCGCCGCGCGCCACGATTTCCTTGCCATATTGATCCAGCATGAGTGAACGAAACATTTCTTCGCCCTGGCCGCCGCCGAACGGGCCGTCCGTCGAAATGCCTTCGAACATGGAACCGAGGAACTCCGAAACGAACACGGATTCGAATTGCTGTGCTGCTTTCTTCGCCGCGGCAATCGTGGCTTGCGAATGCGGCGGCTGAACGGGGCCTGCCTGCGCAACCGCCATCGCACCTTGAAGGCCGAGCCCCGTGTTCATCCGATGATCTCGATATCGGCTTGTAACGCGCCCGCGGCCTTGATCGCCTGCAGGATCGAAATGACATCGCGCGGGCCCACACCCAGCGCATTCAAGCCATCGACGAGATTCTGCAGACTTACGCCATCGTTGAGCATGGCCATCTTGTTGCCTTTGCTGTCGTCTATCTGGATCGAGGTGCTTGGCGCGGTTTGCGTTTGTCCCTGGCTGAACGGACCTGGCTGGCTGACCGTCGGGCTTTCATTGACGCGGATCGTGAGATTGCCTTCGGCGATGGCAACCGTGGACACGCGTACATCCGAGCCCATGACGATAACGCCGGATTGCTCGTCTATGATAACTTTCGCAGGCTGATCGGGATCGACGCCGATCTGCTCCACATCGGTGAGCAATCCCATCGCGCCGTTGGGATAATTCGCGGGCACCTGCAACGCGATCGTCGCGGGATCGGTCGGCGTCGCGATGTTGTTGCCCATGAATTTGTTCACCGCGCTGGCGACGCGCGTGGCGGTGGTGAGATCGGGATTGTGCAGCGAAAGCTTCACATCGGTCTGGCTTGCGAGATGGAAGCCGGTTTCGCGCTCGACGACCGCGCCATTCGCGATGCGGCCTGCCGTCGGCACGCCGCGCGTCACGGTCGCGGCCTGGCCTTGCGCGACGAAGCCGCCAATCGCGACGGGGCCTTGCGCGAGCGCATAGATCTGTCCGTCCGCGCCGAACAGCGGCGTCACAAGCAGCGTGCCGCCCTGCAGGCTTTTCGCATCGCCGAGCGCGCTCACCGAAACATCGATGCGTCCGCCCTGGCTTGCGAAGGCGGGCAAGTTCGCCGTCACCATCACGGCGGCGACGTTCTTGGTCTGCATCTGCTGGCCGCGCGTGTTGACGCCAAGCCGCTCCAGCATGGTCTGGATCGAAAGCTGGGTGAACGGCGCATTGCGAAGGCTGTCGCCCGAGCCGTTCAGGCCGACCACAAGGCCATAGCCGACCAGCATGTTGTCGCGGATGCCCTGAATCTCGACGAGGTCCTTGATGCGCGAAAACGCCATGGCGTCCTCGAACGGCGCCAGCGTCAGAAGCGCGCCCGCCGCAAAGGCGATGGCTCTTATTATATGTGTGCGTCGGCGGAGCATGGTCGCGGTTCTCGCGGTGGCGGTTCGATCCTTGGGCTGCCTTGCCAGTCCCGTGCCGGGCCGCAGCGAGAAAATCATATTCAATTTCAACGGCTTAATATGCCGCCGCACACCGAAAATCCGGCGGCGGCAAGAATTTCCGGGCAAAATCGCGCCGCATGGACTTGGACGCAGCGTCTCCCTATTTTCGATTTGCCCTAACGGAATGCGCCGATGCCTCCCCAACTCCGCCAAAGACCGGGCGTGCTCTGTATTCTCGACGGTTTCGGCTGGCGGCCCGAGGTGAAGGACAACGCCATCGCGGAGGCGAGCCGCCAGGGCCGCATGCCCAATTTCGACCGCATGCTGAAGGACAGCCCGCATGCGCTGCTCTCCACATCGGGCCGCGCGGTCGGTCTGCCCGAAGGCCAGATGGGCAATTCCGAAGTCGGCCATATGAATATCGGCGCGGGCCGCATCGTGATGCAGGATCTGCCGCGCATCGACGATGCGGTGGCCGATGGTTCGATTGCGCACATGCCAGTGCTCACCGATCTCATCGCAAAAGCGCGCACGGCCAACGGCGCCGTGCATGTGATGGGTCTCATGTCGCCCGGCGGCGTGCACAGCCATCAGGCGCATATCGCAGCCCTCGTGCGCGCGATCGCGAGCGAGGGGTTACCCGTCTTCGTGCATGCGTTTCTCGATGGGCGCGATACGCCGCCCAAAAGCGCGATGGAATATCTGAAGGATTTCGAAGCCGCGATTGCGGGCGTGCCCGGTGTGCGGCTCGGTGTCGTATCGGGACGCTATTACGCGATGGATCGCGACAAGCGCTGGGATCGCGTGTCGAAAGCCTATGACGCGATTGTCGATGCGAAAGGCGCGCGTTTCGCGAACGGCATCGAAGCGATCGAAACATCCTACACCAACAATATAACGGACGAATTCGTGCTTCCTTGTGTCATCGGCGATTATGCAGGTGTCAGCGATGGCGATGCGCTGCTGTTCGCGAATTTCCGCGCCGATCGCGCGCGCGAGATTTCAACCGCGCTGCTCGATCCGGCGTTCAACGGGTTCACGCGCACGCGTGTCGCGAAATTCTCCGCGGCTGCCGGCCTCACCGAATATTCAGGAGAGCTGAACAAACTAATGGGTGCGTTGTTTCCCGCGGAAGATATTCGCGAAACGATCGGCGAATATGCATCCGAACTCGGCCTCACGCAATTGCGCATCGCGGAGACGGAGAAATACGCCCATGTCACGTTCTTCCTCAATGGCGGTCGCGAAACGCCGTTCACGGGCGAAGATCGCATCATGGTTCCTTCGCCCAAGATCGCGACCTATGACGAGCAGCCGGAAATGTCGGCGTTCGGCGTGACGGAAAAGCTCGAAGAGGCCGTGCTTTCCGGCAAATACGATCTCATCGTCGTCAACTATGCCAATCCCGACATGGTGGGGCATACGGGCATGATGGATGCCGCCGTCGAGGCGGTCGCCGCCATCGATCAATGCCTCGGCCGTCTGCGCGCAGCCGTCGAGAAAATGGGCGGCGTGCTGCTTGTCACGGCCGATCACGGCAATATCGAACTCATGAAGGATCAGGAAACGGGTGAGCCGCATACGGCGCATACAACGCTCGATGTGCCGATTATCATCATCAATGCGAAAGATGCGAAATCGCTTTCGCTCCGTCACGGCCGTCTCGCCGATGTCGCCCCGACATTGCTTGCGCTCATGGGCTTGCCGAAGCCTGGTGCGATGACGGGCTATCCGCTTGTGCAGATGACGACGGAGAAAGTCGCCTGAAACTCGCGGCCGTCACCGTCGCCGTTCTGATGGTCGCAACGCCCGCTCTCGCGCGGCATGCACACGCGCATCACACGACACAAACGCCGCAACTTGCTCCAGCGGCGGATTCGCAAGCACAAATCCGCGACATGGGCGATGCCGTACCGGAAAGCGCGGCAGGCAAGCTTCCCTCGACCGAGCAGCAATATCAGACGCTGCAGAAACAGATCGAAGCGAACAAACCTGCCGTCGAAGCTGCGAAAAAGGAAAGTGCTGCGCTCACGGCACAAGCACAGGCGCTGCGTTCGCAACTCATCGCGACGGCCTCGCGCGTGCAGACACTCGAAAGCGAGAAGATCACGCTTGACGCGCAGATTGTGCAGCTCACCGCCGATGAGCAAAGCCTGTCCGCCGGTTTCGCGCGCGACCGCGTACAGGTGAGCCGCTTGCTCGCGATCCTTGAACGCCTGCAACACGACATGCCGCCCGTCGTCGTGCTGAAGCCGGACGATGCGCTGGGCGCGGTGCATAGCGCGATGCTGCTCGGCGCATCGCTGCCGCGTGTCTATGGCGCGGCGGCGGCGCTTGCGCGGCGCATCGATGCGTTGCGCGCGACCCGGCTCGCGCTTGTCGAACGCCGTGCGGAAAGCGCGCGCAACGCCGCCCAGCTTTCCGTCGCGCGCAACCAGCTCGATCAACTTCTCGCGACAAAACAGGCGCAAGCGGCGCAAGCGCAGAACCGCTACGGCACGCTGCAAGGCAAGCTCGACGCGGTCGCGGGGCAGGCCTCCGACCTTCAGGCGCTCATCGCCCGCGTTCAGCAATTGCGGCGCACGCCCGCGCAACAGAATGTTGTTGTCGTCGCCGCCCAAAATGGCGGTTTCGAAGGCATGCTTGCCAAGGACGCGTTGTTAAGACCTGTGGCAGGAACTTTTGTGAAGGGCGGCGTCGAAGGTGTCGGCGGGCCGGACGCACCCGGCGTTACATTCCAGACAGAATCCGAAGCGCATGTTGTCACGCCCGCGGACGGGCAGGTGCTTTTCGCCGGTCCTTACCATAAAACAGGTCAGG
>DATHQA010000198.1:0-2907 GCA_035483375.1 Rhizomicrobium sp.
GGCCCATCGCAGCGAGGCGTTCGCGGCATGCGAATTCCTCATGGATTATCTGAAGACCCGCGCGCCGTTCTGGAAACGGGAAGAACGCGGCGGCACGGTCGCCTGGGTCGAAGCGAAAGCATCCGATAGCGAATCTGTGGCGCGCTGGCGCACATGAATTCTCTATGGGCGGTGTTTGTCGTCGTCGCAGCGCTGGGCCAGACCGCGCGCAATGCGATGCAACGCGAGCTGACTGCACGGCTGGGCGCTGCGGGCGCAACGCATGTGAGATTTCTCTTCGGCTTTCCGTTCGCACTGCTGTTCCTCGCAGGCGTTTCATTCTTCACGCATGATGCTCTGCCGCATACGAACGGGCTGTTCTGGGCATGGGATATCGCGGGCGCGATTTCGCAGATTTTCGGCACGGCGATGATGCTCGCGACGATGGAGGAACGCTCCTTCGTGGTCGGCATCGCCTACAGCAAGACGGAGCCCATCTTCGTCGCGATCTTCGGCCTCGTATTTCTCGGCGATGCACTGAGTCTCGGCATAGCCGCATCGATCCTTCTCGCGACGGCGGGCGTCACGGCAATTTCGTACCGGCCAGGCGTGAAGATGGCACTTAGACCCGCATTGTTGGGCCTCGGCGCGGGTGCTTTTTATGCCGTGTCGGCGGTCGGCTATCGCGGCGCGATCCTTTCGCTGGCCGATCCGCATTATCTGATGGCGGCGACCTTCACGCTCGCCATCGGGCTGTTCATTCAGGCGGCGCTGCTGACAGCATGGCTTGCGGTGCGCACACCCGGCGTGCTCGTGGCTATCGTGCGTTTATGGAAGCAATCGATCGTCGCGGGCTTCATGGGTGCTGCGGCCTCGCAATTCTGGTTTCTCGCGTTCGCGCTCGCCACCGCCGCAAGCGTGCGCACGCTGGGCCTCATCGATGTGCTGTTCGCGCAGATCGTTTCGCATTTCGTGTTCAAACAACCGACGGCGAAACGCGAGGCGGCGGGGATTGCATTGCTTGTGACGGGCGCGATTTTGCTCGTGTGGGTTCAGAGATGAAGTTGTTTCGCTAGACCAAAACCGTCATGGCCGGATTCAATCCGGCCATCCATCGCGTCCGCGTCTGCGGATGCAGATAAGTCTCTTCGGCGCGCCGACGCGCGCCGGACGGGTGGCCGGGTCAAGCCCGGCCATGACGAAGTTTTAGAGCTTCACCTGCGGATCGGGCCTGCGCACTTCGTTCGCGTAATCGTTCATGAGCGTTTCGGTGATGGCGCCGGGCGCGAATTTGTAAGGCCCGATTTCGGCGACGGGCGTCACTTCCGCCGCTGTCCCTGTGATGAAGCATTCGCTGAAGCCTTCCAGCTCCTTCAATTCGATATGCCGCTCCGTCACGGGGATTTGCCGCGCACGCGCGAGAGCAATGACCGATTTGCGTGTGATGCCGTTGAGGAAACAATCGGCTATCGGCGTGATGAGCGCGCCGTCCTTGACGAAGAACACATTCGCGCCCGTAGCTTCCGCCACGAGCCCGCGATAATCGAGCATGAGGGCATCCGCATAGCCGCGCGATTCCGCGGCATGTTTCGACAGCGTGCAGATCATGTAGAGACCTGCGGCCTTGGCCTGCGTCGGCGCGGTATCGGGCGCGGGCCGCTTCCATTCGGAAATCTCCAAACGGATGCCCTTGAGCTTTTCCTTGGGATCGAAATAGGACGGCCATTGCCACGCCGCCACCGCGACATGGATACGCGTGTTCTGCGCCGACACGGCCATCATCTCGGATCCACGGAACGCGACGGGCCGGATATAGCCATCGGTGATGTTCTGCGCCTTGCAGGCCTCGGCAGTCGCGGCGCTGATCTCTTCTTCCGTGTACGGAATTTTCATGCCCATGATGCGGGCGGATTCGAACAGGCGCGCGGTATGCGCCTCGAGCTGGTAGATACGGCCGTTATAGATGCGCACGCCTTCGAACACGCAGGAACCGTAATGCAGGCCATGCGTCAGCACATGCGTTTCGGCGCTGCGCCACGGCACGATCTTGCCGTCATACCAGAGCGAGCCGTCGCGATCGTCGAAAGGGTCCACCGAAGCCATGTCGTTCCTCTGTCAGCCGGGCTTGTCGTTGGGTTCCCGGTCGCTTAATAAATTGGCGATGCGCGCCGCGCGAAGCCTCTGCCACTGCTTACACCCGACCGACGCAGCATTGAAGCACGCCGTTTGCGGGCCCGCCCCCGCGATGTTTGGGCGCAGGGCTGCTATGCAAAATCGCCGGATCCGCTTGCCGAAAGGTAAATCGCTATGAGCGCGCCAGGCCTCGAAAATGCCCATCTGCTCGTGGTGGATGACGACGAGCGGTTGCGCGCGCTGCTGCAGCGTTACCTCACGCAGAACGGCTTGCGCGTCAGCGTGGCGGCGAATGCGGAGGAAGCGCGCGCGCTCATGAAAAGCATGGCATTCGATCTGCTCGTGCTCGATGTGATGATGCCGGGCGAATCCGGCCTCGACCTCACGCGTTTCGTGCGCACGCATTCGCAGGTGCCCATTCTCATGTTGACGGCGCGCGGCGAGCCGCAGGATCGCATCGCGGGGCTTGAGCACGGCGCAGACGATTATCTGCCGAAACCGTTCGAGCCGCGCGAATTGCTGTTGCGCGTGGAAGGCCTGTTGCGGCGCGTGACGCCGACGCAGCGCTCCGCCCATCGCGAAGTGCGCATGGGCCATGCCGTGTTCGATCCCGAACGCGCGCAATTGCGCCGCAAGGGCAAGCCCGTGAAGCTCACAAGCTCTGAAGCGGCGTTGCTGCAATTGTTCGCGGCGAATGCGGGGCGCGCATTTTCCCGCGCCGATCTGTGCGTACGGCTTGGCGTGACGCTGGAGCGTTCCATCGATGTGCAGGTGACGCGATTGCGCCGCAAGATC
>DATHQA010000199.1:0-3311 GCA_035483375.1 Rhizomicrobium sp.
TGCGGCCCGGATTGGCGGAAGCCTTGGCCGCGCCGGGCGCGCCTTGCATTTTCCTGGGGCTGGAAGGCGGGCGCGCGATGTTCGCCGTCGATATTTCCGCAGCGCGGGATCCCGCGCGCGAGGGGCCACTGGCCGGCCTCGGCCATTTCCGCGATGCACGCGCGGCCGCGATGATGCTGCCCGACCGCGACGTTGCGATCATGGGCGAGGCGAAAGCGCTCATCGATTGGCATGAACGCCACGGCTTCTGCCCCAAATGCGGCGCGCACACCGTCATCGCCGATGGCGGTTGGAAGCGCGTGTGTCCTGTCTGCAAGGCCGAGCATTTCCCGCGCACCGATCCCGTTGCGATCATGCTTGCGACGCATGGCGATGCGTGTCTTGTCGGGCGCGGGCGGCATTTCCCGCCCGGCATGTTTTCCGCGCTTGCCGGATTCATCGAGCCCGGCGAGACGATCGAGGACGCCGTGCGCCGCGAACTCATGGAAGAAGCGGGCGTCGTCGCGGCTGCCGTGACCTATTACGCGACGCAGCCCTGGCCGTTTCCGTCTTCGCTCATGATCGGATGCTTCGCGGAGGTGGAATCGCGCGAATTGACGCTCGACAAGACCGAGATCGTCGAAGCGGTGTGGCTCGAACGCGATGAAGTGCGCGTGCTCCTCAACGGCGGACAGAGCAAAGGCGTGTGGCTGCCGCCGCGCATCGCGATTGCGCATCACCTCATCAAGGCATGGGCGGAACGCGACTAGCGCCGTTCTGCCGAATGTTCGGCGAGCAATTGCCAGTTGCCATCCGGCTTCTGGATTTCGCGGCGCCAGCGGAAGGAATTATCGGCGATGTCGGTGAAGGCTTGACGGATCGCATGGCCATGCGCGTCCGTGCCTTCAAGCACGATATCGCTACCCTGTTGCTGCGCACGAAGCAGTTCATAACTCTGCGCGACGGGATTGAAATAGAACACGCGCCAATTCTCTTCCGCCGAATCGAAGATGCGCAGTGTGGTGGCGCAGCGATTGCCCTTCACGGGCACATTGCCTTTTCGATCCGCGCGGGCGGGTGACACAAACACGTCCTGCATCGCGCGGCCCTCCAATATCCACGCGAAATGCCATTCGCCTGCGGAGACACGGCGTGCGCCATCCGTTTCCACATCGAACACCTCCACATCCCACGAACCGTTCAGGTTCGCGAAGATATTATGTGATTGTCCAATATCCTGATGCGGACCGCGTGCAAGCAAAACCACGACCATCTCATGCCCAATCATTTCAACCTTCCTTTCGTATCCGTGGAAGACATGCATGATCCGCGCGCGGCCTCAGCGAACGCGAGGCATATTCGCCAATGCGGATTCACGGTCTTCCCGCGGAAACGCGAGAACCATGCGACCCGGGAGGACTCCCGGCCTGTTGTCTAATATAACGGCCGAACGATTCCTGGGTTCCCTATGGAAGGAACTTTGTGAAATGCATGTCCATTTGATTTACCCACTCCGTCATCACCCGGCTTGTCCGGGTGATCCAGTTTTCCAGAGTTGTTCAATCGAAATTACACATATATTGTCACGGCCCGCCGGAGTGCGGGCCGCCTAGGTGAATTTGTTGAGATGGTGCAGAACCCAACTGGGTGGCCCGCACTCCGGCAGGCCATGACAGTGAGGGGATATTAAGGCATTTCCGCGCGGAACGGATGCGCGCGATAAACGCCGAGCACGGTGAGCTTGCTCGAGAAGAACTGCAATTCCTCAAGCGCGAGCCGCACATTGCGATCTTCGGGATGGCCTTCGATATCGGCGTAGAATTGCGTCGCGTTGAACGAACCGCCGAGCTGATAGGATTCGAGTTTCGTCATATTGACGCCGTTCGTCGCGAACCCGCCCATCGCCTTGTAAAGCGCGGCAGGCACATTGCGCACGCGGAAGACGAAACTTGTGATAACAGGCAGGCTGTCATGCGGCGCATCGTCGGGCTCGCGCGCCATGACGAGAAAACGCGTCATGTTGTGCGCCTCGTCTTCGACATCGCGTTTCAGGATATCGAGACCGTAAATCTCCGCCGCCAGCGCGGACGCAATCGCGGCGACCGATTTGTCCTTCAACTCCGCCACATGGCGCGCGGAGCCAGCTGTGTCGTGCCAATTCATCGCGGTGAATTTCATGTCGCGGATGATCTTGCGGCATTGGCCGAGCGCAGGGCCCTGGCTCATGACGGTCTTCACATCCCCAAGCTTCGCGCCCTTCACACCCAGCAATTGATGTTGGATGCGCAGGAAATGCTCGGCCACGATGTAAAGCCCTGCTTCGGGCAGCAGATGATGGATATCCGCGATGCGGCCATGCAGCGAATTCTCGACCGGAATGATGGCGAGGTCGGTGTCGCCGTCCTTCACCGCCGCAATCGCATCCTCGAATGTCGGGCGCGGCACGGCCAGCGCATGCGGCAGCGCCTCGCGCGCAGCGAGGTTCGCATAGGCGCCGGGCTCGCCCTGAAACGCGACGCGCTTGGCATTGGCGATGGTCGAACTCATGTGTGCCCCAGCGTTTTGCGCGCTTTTGCAAGATCGTCCGGAGTGTCGATGGAGAGCGGCGCCTCGTCAACGCGCGCAACGACGATCGACATGCCCGCTTCGAGCGCGCGCAATTGCTCGAGCCGCTCGCGCAATTCGAGCGCGGAGGGTTTCAGCAACACGAATTTCGCAAGCGCCGCACGCCGGAACGCATAAATGCCGATGTGATGGAACAGCGGCCCGTCGCCGGATGGCGCACGCGCGCGCGTGAAATAAAGCGCGCGGCCCATCGTGCCTGCCTCGTTCCATGACACGATCGGCTTCACGACAGCCGGGTTGTTGAAATCGGCGGGGTCTTCGATGGGTGCCGCAGCGGTTGCGATGTCCGCGCCCGATTCTTCGAGCGCCTTCACCGTCGCGCGGATGCAGGCTGGATCGATGGCGGGCAGATCGCCTTGCAGGTTTACCACGGCCTCATAGGCACCGCCGAAATCGAAGGACTCTATGCCTGCGTACACACGATCCGAGCCGGAGGGCAGATCGGGATCGGTCCGCACCGCAGTGCCGCCCGCGGCCCGCACGACATCAATGATCTCCGAATCGCCGCCCGCCACGACCACTGGGCCGACATCGGCCGCGAGCGCCTGCTTCCACACGCGTAGGATCATGGGCATGCCCGCGATATCCGCCAGTGGCTTTCCGGGCAGCCGCGTCGCCGCCATGCGCGCCGGAATGACCACAATGGATTTCATGGATTGCTCCGTTCTTTCCGTCTGTTATGCGACGCTACGCCGCGCGCGATACCG
>DATHQA010000200.1:0-3327 GCA_035483375.1 Rhizomicrobium sp.
CTGCTCCGTCGTGATCTGATTGGCGACCAGCGGCACAACGCCCGCCTGATAAGCATCGTGCAGCGTCGGAGTCATGATGAAGAAGGTAAGGAACAATGCGAGGCTTATCATCACGGCATTGGGCGGACTTGTCTGCAATCCCATCGCCGTGCGCAACAGTGACAACACGACGACGATGCGCACGAAGCTCGTCATCATGATGAGGATGGAAGGCGCAAGGCTCAGGATCGTGATGAGCGCCACGATCTGGATGAGCCGGTCGGTGAAGATGCCGCCGCCCGAAAGATTGATCGAAAGCGAATTGGCTCCGCCGCCGCCCGTGGCCGCATCGGCGGCAAGCGCCAGGCCGGGCAGAAGCAGGGCCATGATAAATGCGGCAATTCCGATAGCGCGCTTCATGCGGGCATTTCGGGCGGCGCGATGGCGGATACATGCGGCGCGGCGGTGGTCGCCGGCACGCCTGTCTCGATCACATTGGCGCCTTGCGGCCCTAGCAAGACGAGATGATCGGTGTCGTCGCGCCTAAGCAGAAGCAGCTTGTAGCGCGGCGCGACCAAAAGCGTTTCGACGACGGAAAGCCTGCGCGTGGCAACGCCCTTCATCACACCGGGCACGCCATAGCGCCGCGCGGCCAACCCAGCGAGCCCCACGAGCGCAATCACAATGAGAAGCGCCCCGAAATAGCGCGCAATGTCGAGGACATCCATGAACGTCAATCTGGCTCGTTAACGTTAACCGGCGGTTAAGCAGGCAAATTTTGCCCGGCAAAAAGGTTCTTGCGCGTTAAGCACCGCTTAATTTTCGAGGTGCACCATGCGCGCGGTTAAGGTTAACGGTTCGTGTACGGAAGAACGCCATGAACCTCATGGACATCCCGCTTTTCGGTGTGCTGCGCGAGCGCATGGCATGGCTCAATGCGCGGCAGGCCGTGCTGGCGCAGAACGTGGCCAATGCCGATGTGCCGAGTTACCAGGCGCATGATCTGAAGCCGCTCGATTTCGAAAGCGTGCTCAAGAACACGCAGAGCCCGCAGCAATTCCCCGGCCTCACCACCGATCAGCCGAACCAGATCGCGATCAAGCCGCCGGCGCCTTTCGAAGAATATTCGGCGGCCGATGCGAGCGCGCAGGGCGGCAACGGTGTCGGCACCGAAGAGGAAATGATGAAGGTCGCCGATACGCAGGCGCAGTATCAGGCGGCCCTCAATCTTTACGGCAAAGCAATGGGCCTCATGCGCACGGCGATCGGTTCGCCGTCCGGCTCATAAGGAGGATAGATGGATCTCGCGACTTCCATGGCGATTGCGGCTTCGGGCCTGCGCGCACAATCCACGCGCATGCGCGTCATCGCGGAGAATATCGCCAACGCCAATTCGACCTCGCCTGTCGTGAGCGGCGATCCCTATCGGCGCAAGATTCCCACGATGACGAGCCAGTTCGATCAGGAACTGGGTGCCACGCTTGTGCAGGCGGGCCAGACAATGCCGGACCAGAGCGATTTCCGCCTGCAATTCGATCCCGGAAATCCCGCCGCCGACAAGCAGGGTTATGTGAAGCTTCCCAATGTCAATCCGCTTGTCGAAATCATGGACATGCGCGAGGCGCAGCGCTCTTACGAAGCGAACCTCACGATCATGGATGCCTCGAAATCGATGCTGTCGCGCACCGTCGATCTGCTGAAGCTCTGAGGAGAATAACGCATGGCCGCCATTCCCTCCGTCGCAGCCGCTGCCTATCAGGCCATCGCGAAAATGGGCGCGGAAGCAGGTGCCGGTGCAGCCGCGCCTGGCGCACAGGCCGCCAATTTCGGCGATTTCCTCACCAATGCGATGCAGGAAAACGTCTCGACGATGAAACAGGGCGAAACCGCCGCCATCAAGGGCGTGGCAGGCAAAGCCGATATCGTCGATGTCGTGAACGCGGTGAACAATGCGGAAATCACGCTCGATACCGTCGTCGCCGTGCGCGACCGCGTGATCCAGGCCTATCAAAGCATCATGCAGATGCCGATCTGAAACCGGAAAACACATAACAAAAAGGCTGCAAACATGAATCCCGCGGACGCCATCGATTTCGCACGTCAGGCCATCTTCGTGCTGTTGCAGATTTCCGCGCCCGCGATGCTGACCGCGCTTGTCGTGGGTGTCGCCATCGGCCTGCTCCAGGCGCTCACGCAGATTCAGGAAATGACGCTCGTCTTCGTGCCGAAGATCATCGCGATCTTTCTTGTGCTGCTCATTGCGCTGCCATTTGCCGGTGCTGCGATGAGCGGCCTCATGATAGATATCTCGCATCGCATCGCAGCCTACTAGCGCGATGACGTTCACGATACCAAATCTTCCCGTCACGATTCTCATTTACGCCCTTGTGTTCTCGCGCGTCGGCGCGATGGTGATGCTGTTGCCGGGCGTTGGCGAAACAACCGTGCCGCCACGCGTGCGCCTGACGCTTGCGCTTGCGATTGCGTTCGCACTGACGCCTGCGCTTGCGGGTTATTATCCCAATACGATCCCGAATGATTTTCTGGGCCTGGGCGTGCTGCTCACGCGCGAAACGATTTGCGGGATTGCCATCGGCGGTGCCGCGCGCATCGTCATGGCGGCGTTGCAGGTGGGCGGAAATCTCATCGCCACGCAGACCGGCTTGGCTTACGCGCAGACGATAGACCCCACGCAGAACCAGGCGGGCGCGATTGTCGGCAATTTCTTTTCGCTTTTGGGCGTGACGCTGATCTTTGCGACCGATCTGCATCATCTCGCGATTGAAGCAATCCAGGGTAGCTATCGCATGCTGCCGCCGACAGGCGATCTGCCGACATCCGATATGGCGGAACTCGCCTTGCGGCTGGTGAGTGGTAGCTTCCTGCTCGGCGTCGAACTCGCGGCACCGTTTCTCGTGTTCGGATTCGTCGTGACGGCGGCGATCGGCCTGCTCGCGCGTCTTATGCCGCAATTCCAGGTCTTCTTCATCGTGACGCCGATCAACATCATGGCGGGCTTCCTGCTCATGATGCTCCTGCTCGGCACACTCATGACGGTGTTCCTGAATTACTACACCTCGCAGATGACGGCGTTTCTCTAAATGGCCGATACGGAAGACAAGTCGCAGCAAACAGAAGAGCCTACCCAACGAAGGCTCGACGACGCCCATGACCGCGGCGACGTTGTCCGAAGTGCGGAGGTTTCGACCTTTGCCGTGCTCAGCGCGGGCGCGCTCGCGATTGCGATTTTCGGGCAGTCCTCGGCCGAAGGCTTTGCGCGGCACTTCCGCGTCTTCCTCGAGCAGCCCGATCAATTCACACTCGACGAGGGCGGCGCACTTTCGCTGT
>DATHQA010000201.1:0-4989 GCA_035483375.1 Rhizomicrobium sp.
TGCCGGGCAGCGCGTAGAAGGAACTGAACAGGGCATATTGCGTGGCCGTGAAGGCGCGGTTGGTGAGGCTCGACATATAAGCCACGAGCGCGGTGCCCGCGAAACCGCTCGCGAAATTGGATGCGCTGATGGAGATGGCAAGCGCGCGCGGGTCGTTACCCCGCGTCGCCAGCCACGCAAAGACGAGATTGCCTGCAAGAATGAAGATCGCACCCGCAAGCAGGCTTCGGAGCAGGCCTGCGCGCGCGACCGCGATGCCGCCTGCGACCGCGCCCAAGATCGTCATGCCGACGCCGAACACTTTGACGATCGTCGCAATCGTGGCGAGCGAAAAGCCGAGATCGATGTAAAGCGGATTGGCCATGATGCCCATGACGAAATCGGGCACGCGGTAAAGGCCGATCAGGGCAAGGATTAGAATCCCGTCCGTGCGGTGGCGCGAGAAGAAATCGACGAACGGTTCGATGACCGCATGATAAAACCAGTATAGTCCGCGATGGGGCGAGGCATCTTTCGGTCTTTCCTCCACGCGCGGTGCGAGCAATGTGGCGATGACGCCGATGCTCATAAGTGCCGCCATCGCGAGATAGGCGGTATGCCAAGATTCATATTGCGCGATATAAAGCGCGCCTGCGCCCGATGCGAGGATGGCGAGGCGATATCCCAATTGATACACCGCCGCCATCACGCCCTGACCGTTCGCGGTCGCTGCTTCGATGCGCCAGGCATCGACGGAAATGTCCTGCGTCGCGGCAGCAAAACACAACGCGACGGCAAGGGCTGCAAGCGGCATGAGCGCGGTTTCAGGATCGCAAAACGAGATCGCGATGAGGATGGCGGCGACCGCGATCTGGCTGAGCAGCAGCCATGCGCGGCGCTTGCCGAGTAGGATGTCGAGCAGCGGCAATTTCAGCTGGTCGAGCAGCGGCGCCCAAAGGAATTTGATCGTGTAGCCAAGGCCTGCATAGCTCATCAATCCGATGGTCGTGCGCGTCACATGCGCTTCGCGCAGCCATGCCGACAGCGTGCCGAAGATGAGAAGGAACGGCAGGCCGCTCGAAAAGCCGAGTGCGAGCATCACGAGACAACGTGGGCTTAAGTAAGCCCGCAAGCCGCTCTCAGGCGAGGTTGAGTCTGCCAATCAGCTTGCCCTTCACGCTGCTGCGTGACGAAGCCGTGATTCTTCGCGCGGGGAAAAGAGGTGCGCAAGCATCGCATCAAGCTCGGCGGGATCGACGGGCTTGGTGAGGAACATATCCATGCCTGCATCGCGGCAGGCTTTGCGTCCGGTTTCGAGCACATCGGCGGTCAGCGCCGCGATAGGCGTGCGTTCGCGGCCCGCTTTCGCTTCCCAGGCACGGATGCGGCGCGTCGCTTCCACGCCGTCGAGGCCCGGCATGTGAATGTCGGTGAGAAGCAAATCGTATGTATCGGCCTGGATGGCGGTGATCGCTTCCTCGCCGGAAACGACTTCGGTGACATGATGGCCTCTCCGGCGCAACAATTCGCGCGTGAGCAGCGCATTGATCGGATTGTCTTCGGCGAGCAGGATTTTGAGGCTTTGCGGCGTCGGATTGACGGGCGGCAGAGGCGGCGGCAAGTCCGATCCGCTCGGCGGCGAGAACACCGAATCCGCGGATGTTTCTTCGAAGGACTCTTCTTCGACGCCGAGGCTGCGCAGGCGTTCCACAAGTGTCGCCTGCCGCACGGGTTTGATGAGATAGCCCGCGTAGCCATGCTCCTTGAAATTGTCGATGCGATTGCGCGAACCCGGATTGAGAAGGATGAGCGTAGGGATCTTTCCATCGGGCGCTGCGGGCGGATCGGGCTCAAGTCCTGTGCCGCCATCGATGAGCACCGCGTCGACATCGTCCATTTCATCGTCGAAGACGAGGTCGCCGACTTCGCCGCCGCAGGAGCGGATTTGCGAGGTCAATCCTTCGCGCAGCACGCCATTGCGCGTGACGATCGCAATCGTCATGTCGGCAAGCGCCTGTTCCTGTCCGGGTACGGACGCTGTGACGACGAACGCAGGCACCGTGAACCAGAAAACGCTGCCGCCGCCGGGTCCCGGTTCGATGCCGATTTCGCCACCCATCGCTTCGACAAGGCGCTTGGAGATCGCAAGGCCAAGCCCCGATCCGCCGAAGCGGCGCGCATGGCTTGAATCGGCCTGCACGAATTCGCTGAAAATCTCTTCACGCTTGGCGACGGGAACGCCCACGCCCGTGTCGCGCACTTCGAAGCGTAAGATACGGCGTTCACGGCCTTCGATAGGACGCACATCGATGCTGACGCCGCCGCGTTCGGTGAATTTGATCGCGTTGCCGACGAGATTGGTGAGCACCTGACGCAAGCGCATGCCGTCCGCGCGGATCGCGACGGGAACGGAAGGCGCGATGATGGACAGGATTTCGACGCCCTTGGAATGCGCGCGCGTGCCGAGCAATTCGACAACGCCTTCGATGATCGGGCGCAATTCCACTTCGTCTTCGTCGAGCGTCATCATGCCCGATTCGATTTTCGAGAAATCGAGGATGTCGCCGATAAGCGAAAGCAGCGCTTCGCCCGATTGGCGGATCGCTTCGGCGTAAGTGAGTTGCTCCGGCTTCAGATCGGTTTCGAGCAGAAGCCGCGCCATGCCAAGCACGCCGTTCATCGGCGTCCTGATCTCATGGCTCATCGTTGCGAGAAAGCCCGATTTGGCTCTGCTTCCCGCTTCGGCGCGGTCGCGTGCTTCGGTCAATGCATCTTCAAGCGCTTTGCGCTCGGTGATATCGCGGCCGACGCTTTGCACTTCGACGAGGCGACCAAACGCATCGCGCACTGCGTAATCTTCCCACGCGATCCAGCGCCAGCCATAAGCCGTACGCACATGCTGGTCATAGCGCACACGCGCGCGGCCCGTTTCGAGGCCTGCAAAACTTCCGAACAAAGGCGCGCGGCTGTCGGGATGAAGCTCCGGCGCGAACGGATAACCGATCGCTTCTTTCGGCGTGAGGCCGAACAGTTTGAAGAACGCATCATTCGCGTAGGTGAGGCGTGAATCGGCGGCACGGCGGAAGATTGCATCGCCTTGTGCATCGACGAGACCTTTGTAGCGCGCTTCGCTTTCATGCAGCCGCATGTTCATCGCGGATGCGTTCTTCAGCGAATTCTCGAGCTTCGCGGTGGCGGTGGCGAGTTCGCTGCTTTTCTTTTCGAGCTTGTCGGCGCGTTCGCGCGCCACGACGAAACCGTGCAGCACGATGGCGATGCCGACGCTGATAAGCGCTGTCAGCGTCTGCGGAGAAATGAGCGTGAGCCGTCCATGCAGGACGATATCGCCCAGAGCCGCCGCCGAGATGGCAACCGCCAGCAGGCCAAAAATCGTCTTCACGGTACGTGCTGTGGTCAACGCTGCCCTCCTCAAGGCCTGTAACTAAGCCGCAATCCGCCTTGAGAAATGCTTAATGACAGTCAGAAATCCGCATGATTCCGGCAAACTAGCGAGCTTACCGCTGCCGTCACAAAAGCTTCGCAGAACTGTGATGGACGTTGCACGCGCCCGCGCATCTATCGGGTTCGCGGGTGAGGGAAGTCCAGGGGCCTGCCCAGCCAAATCCATCGCGAGAGGAATTCATGAAACCCTTTCTTAGTCATCTGAACGGCCGCCTGACGGGGCTTGCCGCAGGCCTTGCCGTGGCCGCGTTTGCGACGGCTGTGAGCGCTGCCGATATTTCCGGCGCCGGCGCCACGTTTCCCTATCCAATCTATGCCAAATGGGCCGAGGCTTATAAGGCGAAGACAGGAATTGGCTTGAATTATCAATCGATTGGCTCTGGCGGCGGCATTGCCCAGATCAAGGCCAAGACCGTCACGTTTGGTGCGTCCGACAAACCGCTTCAGCCCGGCGAGCTCGACAGCGCGGGCCTGACCCAATTCCCCACCGTCATCGGCGGCGTGGTGCCGGTCGTCCATCTTTCGGGCATCGCCCCCGGCCAGCTCGTGCTGAACGGCAAGGTGCTCGCCGACATCTATCAGGGCAAGATCACGAAGTGGAACGATCCGGCGATCAAGTCCTTAAATCCAAGCGCCAATCTGCCGGACAAGGCCGTCGTGGTCGTCCATCGTTCGGACGGTTCGGGCACGAGCTTCATCTTCACGAACTACCTGTCCAAGGAAAGTGCGGGTTGGGCGTCTGACGTGGGTGCTGCGACGGCGGTCGAATGGCCCGCAGGCGTGGGCGCGAAGGGCAATGAAGGTGTCGCCGGCAATGTCGCCCAGACGGACGGCTCCATCGGCTATGTCGAATATGCTTATGCCAAGCAGAACAAGCTCACCTATGTGCGCATGATCAACAAAGCCGGCGCCGCGATCGAACCGACCGCTGCCGCGTTCCAGGCGGCGGCTGCCAAGGCCGACTGGGCGCATTCGCCGGGCTTCTACGTGATCCTCACCGACCAGCCGGGCAAGGACGCCTGGCCGATCGCAGGCGCGACCTTCATCCTCGTCTACAAGAACCCGCCAAGCACGGCCGACACCGCCGAAGCCCTCAAATTCTTCAAATGGGCTTATGAGAATGGCGATCAGCTGGCCGAAAGCCTCGACTACGTTCCACTTCCCGATAGCGTTGTGCAGGAAATCGAGAAGAGCTGGCACGACAATATCAAAGGCGTCGGAATGTAAGACGCATGACGTTGTGACGCGAAAAGGGGCCGATGCTCCGGCCCCTTTTCGTTTATAAATATCCGACAGCAATCCCACATGGCCGATATCGCCTTGGCAGAGAATTATCCCGACCGGGCCCGCGCCCAATCCTTGCGACGCGCCGGTCGCGGCGATGAACGCTTTCGTATTCTGACGCTTGCGTCCGCCCTGATTGTCGTGGCGATCTTCCTGGGCGTGCTCGTATCGCTTCTGCGTGGCGCGTGGCCTGCCATCCAGGAATACGGTTTCACGTTTCTGTGGACGCAGAAATGGAATCCCGTCACCGAGAAGTTCGGCGCG
>DATHQA010000202.1:0-11986 GCA_035483375.1 Rhizomicrobium sp.
GTCGAAGACATTCTTCATATAGGCCATTGCCTGCCAGCCATCCTGGTTCGTGAAGATGAGCGTGAGGTTCAAATTCGTGTAGCCGTGAAGCTGGTCGTAGGGCCGGTCGTTGAACACGCGCGCAAACGAATTGCCCTGCCAATAGCCGTCGGCCCGCGCCGTCGCCGCCCAATCCGCACTGAGCGGCATCGAATATTGCGCCCCGACAGAAAGCGTGAAGGGTGGCGTGTTCGGCAATTGATTGCCGGAGAGATTCTTCGCAAAGCCCTCGCCGCCGCCCGGCGCCGTCGCCGGATTGAAGCCGATATAGCCCGGCAGATTGACCGGATCGGGATTGGCCACATAAGGCGCAAGCGTTACCGGGTCAACGGGCGTGTCCGCATAGCCGCCCGGAATGTAAGCGACGCACACGCCATCGATGCCCGGCCCATGACCGGCAAGCAATTCGTTCACGACATAGGTCGGCAACACGCAATTCGAAGTCTGCGTGATGAACGGCTTGATGACGAGCCAATCGCTATGCCCCGCCGTGCGATCCATGAGATCGATCGCCTGCGAGCCGCTGTCGAGCGTCGCGTCCTCATAACCGCCCGAGAGATTGAAGCGCAGGCCCGGTACAGGCTCCCATGTCGATTCCAGTTCCGCGCCGCGTACCGTGGCGTTGAAGTTCAGGTTTACGGAGGTGCGGTCCACGATCTGCGATATTTGATAATTCTGATACTTGTAAAAGAACACATCGCCGTTCAACGTCATTGCGCCGTCGAGCAGACTGTTCTTCGTGCCGATTTCGAAAGCGTTGTTGAATTCCGGCTTGAAGGTCAGCGGATGCGTCTGGTTGCTGGGCGAGGTGATGAAATCGCCCGTTGGGCTCACCAGCGGAATGACGCCGGGCGGATTGGCGCCGCCGCCTTTATAGCCATGCGCATAAGACGCGTAGAACAGGGACTGATCGGTGAAATCGAGCTTCGGCGTCCAGGAGGCGTTGAAGCGGCCCGTCACTTCGCGCCATTCCTGCCGCAGCGTTCCTTCGTCGGGATAGCCTTTGCCCAGCACAAGCGCCCAGCTCGGGAATTCCTCGAATGCTTTGCGGTCATCGGTGTAGCGCAACCCGCCCGTCAGTTTCACCTCGGGCGCGATCTGATAATAAACCTCGCCGAACGTCGCCCATGAATTGAGGCTATAGGGATTTTGGCTGCGGAAATAATTGTGGCCGAGGCCATCGATCTGGCTAAGCGGATTGGGATCGACATAAGCGCAACCGAGGCCGAGGAACCCCTGGGACAACAACGCATTCGTCGCCTGTTGCGGGCCGCAGGAATTGGCGATTCCGCCGTTGAATGGAATATGCGGCGCATCCGGTGGCGGCGGCAGCGGGGACGCCGTGCCGCCGACAGGAACGCCGTTGAAATAGAGCGTCGCAAGCGACAGCGCGTTCGACATGACGAAATAATCTTCGAGCGTCGAATAGCTCATGTAATTCGCGCCGCCGACGAAATTCACAGGACCGGAGAAATTCGATGTGAGACGCACTTCCTGATAGAACTGATGTGCGTGCTCGCGCGAAACGTCCTGCGAGACAAGGCGGCTCGAACAGCCAAGCTGCGGATCGCAGAATTCGTGATCCTGCCCGATATAAGTATCGCCGCCCGGATCCTGGAACAGATTCGTCGCCGTGTTGTAGCGGTTATAGTCTTCCGTCGAATAGAGATGGTCCTGATTATACGCAGTCTGCGACGTCAGCGTCAGTTGCGGCGAGAAATCATAGTCCAGATTCGCTTCGTAAGTGTCGTTCTTCGCCGTGTAATGCGGATTTATGAGCGAATCCGTCACGCGCAGATCACGCGATTGCGTGACGCCCGCATAGGGATCGGAAAAAGGCGTAAAATAAGATCCAAACACGTAAAGTGCGGCAATGAACGGAACCGCGCCGGCATTCGGCGTCTGGAACGCGGTCGGCGCATAAAGCGACGTCATGCGGCAGCCCTGTTCGAGCCAAGCTTGCGCCATTGTATTGCCCACAGTGGTTTGCGGGCCTGTGGGGCCATCGACCACGGCAGGCGCAGTATCCTTCTCGCAAAGCTGTTTGGAGGAGCGCTCGCGATCGTCATCCTCGCTGAAATGTTCCCAGATGAGATTGGCCGTCAATTTGTCGAACGGGCGCGCAAGCAGCGAAATACGGCCGGACCACAGATCGCGGCCATCGATGGATTGGTTGGTTTCCTCGTTGAAGGAATAACCGTCGCGCTTCGTCCATTCGCCTGCCGCGCGGATATCGAGTTTGTCGCCGACGATGGGAATATTGAGCATGCCTTCGAGGCGGCGATTGTTGTAATTGCCGACATCGACAGAGCCCATCGCTTCATATTGGTCCGTCGGTTTCGCCGAGACCATGTTGACGACGCCAGCCGTCGCGTTGCGGCCGTAAAGCGTGCCTTGCGGCCCGCGCAACACCTCCACTTGCGAAACGTCATAGAATTCCTGCTCGAAGAAATGATTGCGCAGGAACGGCACGTCGTTGAACGCAACAGCAACGGCCGGATCGGTCGTGACGGAAATCGCCTGCGTGCCGATGCCGCGAATCTGGATGTTATAGCCCGTGAAATTCGTTTTCGAGAAAGTGAGGTTCGGCACCGTCTTCACGAGATCGGGGCCGCCCGTCGTTTGCGTCGCCGTCAATTGCTCCTGACTGAAGGCCGAAATCGAAACGGGAATGTTCTGCACATCGCCACCGATCTTCGACGATGTCACGGTGACGGTTTCGAGCGGCGCACCCGATGCGGCCGGCGCATCGGCGGCGGCTTCGTGCAATTGTACGATTGCGTTTTCGACATGATCGTCGCGGATGATCGCGATGGCGCCGGAGGAATCGCGATGCATGCCGAAGCCCGTGCCCGAGAGAATGCGCGCCAACGCGTCATCGGCGGACAATTGGCCCTTCGCGCCCTTGCTGCGCGCACCCTTGATCGCATCCGTGGAATAGAGAAGCTCAATGCCCGCCTGCACCGTATAGCTGCTCAGCGCTGCTTTCAGATCGCCGCCCGGCACATTGAAATTCGTGGCCTGTGCGGTGGACGCAAGCAAAAGCGCACCTGCCGCAATCGCATATTTCATATAGGTCTTCGCCATGGTTCCCCCGGAAGCAGTCTTTGCCGCTAACGGGAAAGACAAAGAAGCATGTGAAATCCCTCAAAGCCTCTAACGCGAAATCACCGTTTCGTTCGGATAGTGCTTTATGCGCAGGCCAAGTACCTGTTGCGCGAGGCGCACGAAGGCTTCGCCGTCATTCGTCCGGAACGTGCCGCCAAGGGACAGCCGCGCCGTCGTGTCATCGGCGATGATGATCTTGTCCGCATTGTAGCGGTTGAATTCCGCCGCCGCGTCGCCCAAAGGCGTTGCGTCGAAAATGAGCACGCCGTGCCGCCAGCCCAATTCGCGCGCCAGATCGATCGCTGTTTTCTTCGGCATCGTGACAGAATTCGCATCCGCGACAACGCTATCGCCCTGCCTCAGCAAAGCCGGCTTGTGCGCGATGCCGCCCTCGAATTGCACGCGGCCTTCCACGACATCGGCCTCGAAGCGGTCGCCATCGCGCCGCGCGATGAATTTCGTGCCCACATCGGTGATGCGCTTGTCGCCCGCCATCACGACGAAGGGATGCGACGCATCGTGATGGACCTCGAAGAACGCTTCGCCATGATCGAGCCATGCGATCTTGCGTGCCGCATTCACGCGCAAAAGCGTGTTGGTGTTGAGTTCGACATGCGAACCATCCGCGAGCGTTACCGCGCGATGCTGGCCAAGCGCCGTCGCGTAAGTTTGCTCGCGCGGCAGCGACAGGTATGCGCCAAGTCCCGCAAGCCCAATGGCGGCGACGGCAAATCCCGCAAGCATGTTCCTGAGCCGGGGATATGCGGCTTTTGCCGGCTTCTCAATCGGCTCCGGCTGATGGATGGCGCGCAGGCGATGCGTCCTGCTCCACGCGCCTTCGAGACGCAGATAGGTCACGCGATGCAGCGGCGATTGCTCCAGCCACGCATCAAGCGCGCTTTGCTTTTCCTCGTCCCAATCGTCGCGCACGCGGCGCGCGACGAGCCAATCGGCAGCGCGCACTTCAATCTCGTCATGGCGCATTTCGCTTGCGGCGCTCATGATTTTTCCTCACCGTAAAGCGTGTCGGCTAATGTCAGCATGTCGGCAAGCGCGCGTACGCCGAGCGACAAATGCCGCTCCACGGTTTTTTCTGCGATGCCCATGCGTTGGGCGATCTCGCGCTGCGAAAGCCCTTCGACTTGGCGCAGCACGATCGCCTCGCGGCAGCGTTGCGGCAGGCGATCAAGTGCGGCCTGGAGCCTTCGCAATTCCTCGCGCGCCATCACCGTGCGGTCAGGCGAGGCTTCATCCGACGGCACGCCAAGCATTTCGAGGTCGCCTATTGCCTCGATCGGCACGATGCGTTCGCGCCGTACGCGATTGATGAGCAGATGCCGTGCCGTCGTGAGCAGAAACGATTTGGGAAAATCGGGAAGCTGTTTGCGCGCGGACTCATAAACGCGCGCGTAAACCTCCTGCCTGATATCGGCGAGATCGCTTTCGTTGCGCCAATTGCGCCGCAGGAATTGCATGAGGGCGGACTCGAGCGGCAGCACCTCGCGCATGAACCACGCATCGGTCGTATCGCCCGACGATGGCACCGGGCCAATGCCCTGACCGATTTCCGGCCTGTCCGCCATTATGGCGCCCCGCTGAACGCTTTTGCCTCAGTATTCTAAAGACAATCGAGGCCCGCCAATCCCCCAACGATCCTAGCGAATGTGCATACGTGTTTTCGTTCAAACTGGGCCGGACTTGCGCAACATATATGAAGTGGTGGTATCAGGCCGCGAATAATCGGCGGCCTGATCTGATAAACGTCGAAATCTCAGGCGGCTTCGCGCGCTTCCACATGCCGCGCGAAATTGTCGAGGATCGCCTGCCATCCGCCGCGCTGCTGTTCGATCGGATGCGTTGTCTCGGCATCGAAAGTAACGCGCACATCGACGCCATTCGGCCCCGGCACGAACTCAACCTGGGCGTTGCGATCACCGAACGAGTACTCGATGCGCTTGTGCGGAACGATCTTCGTATAGATGCCCGCGAAGTCGAAGCCCATGCTGCCGTCCTTGGCTTCCATCCGCGACGAGAATTTCCCACCCTCGCGCAGATCGACGGATGCTGCCGGCGTATGCCAATCATCCGATGCGGCGTTCCATTGCTTGATATCATCCGGATTCGTGTAGGCCTTCCACACCACATCGATGGGCGCGGTCACATGTGTTTCAACGGTGATCTTCATGATTTTTTCCTTTCCTCTGGGGCTTGAACAAAGCTCTTGTCTCTGAGCCGCTATTGGTTGATGTCCGGCTCAACGAGCGTCGCAAGGTTCTTCAGCGATTGTTGCCAGCCGAGATAGCACCCCTCCAGAGGGATGACATCGGGCACGCCTTCCTGAACGACATTCAATTCCGTGCCGACGGATACGGCTTTCAACGTCACCGTCACCTGCATCTGACCCGGCAGATTGGGGTCGTCGAATTTGTCCGTGTAGCGCAGGCGTTCGCCGGGCACGAGTTCCAGATACTCGCCCCCGAACGAGTGGCTCTCGCCGGTCGTGAAGTTGCGAAACGACATTTTATGCGTACCGCCTCGTCTGGCTTCGATATGATGCACCGTGCATGTGAAACCATCAGGCGGCAGCCACTGCGCAAGCGCGTCGGCTTCGATGAACGCGCGGTAAACCTTCTCGGGCTTGGCTGCGAGAACGCGGTGAAGACGAACGGTGTTGGGCATTGTCGTATCTCCCTTATTGAGTTCTCATTCACGCGCCGGGGATCGGCAGAATTGGCATCACCTCCACGGCTTCGCCCGGAAAGATCGTGAATTGCGGATGGCCTTCGAACAGCTTGGCGGCCGCTTCATGCGATGCCGCGCGGACGACGACAAAGCCGCTTAACTCATTGCTTGCATCTGCGATGCCCTGCCGCGAGACGCGCTTGGTCTTGCCGAGCGGGCCGCCGGTGCCGACGATGATCGCCTGATGTTTTTCCATCCAGGCTTTCCACGCCGCAATACCTTCCTTTTCCTTGGCCTGACGTTCGGCTTCGGGAAGTGCCATCCATTCCTTCATGCGCGGATTGTTTCTGCTGCCGACAAAGACTGCGAGATAGGTGTCATTCGTGCTCATGGCTATGCCTTTCCTTTGGGTTGTTGAAACAAAAGTTCGATGTAGCGGCGCAGATGATCGATGCTGGCCGCCGCGATTTCCGCGCCGTTCTTCGCCTTGGCCAATATGAAAGCACCTTGAAGAACCGCTTGCGTGTGGAGCGCGAGGCTTTCGGGGGTCCACTCCGCATGAATACCGCGCACACGCATCGCTTCGGCGATATCGGATTCAAGTTTCGCCGTATGATTGAAAATGCTCGCACGGCAAGCGTCGCGAATGGCGGGGCTCGATTCGAATGTCTCTTGCACCATCGTGCCGACGAGACATGTGAACTCGGAGACATCGCCTTTCAGCAATTGCTTGCGATAATCGAGATAGCCGAGCACGCGGTCGAGCGGATCAGCATATTGGTGATAGGACGCGGCACCGAACAACTCGCTGGTCATTCGCGACCAATGATCGGCGGCTGCGACGCCAAGCGCTTCCTTGCTTTTGAAGTGATGAAAGAACGCGCCTTTGGTGACGCCCGCCGCAGCGCAAAGGTCATCGACCGTCGTCGCCTCATAGCCCTTCTTGCGCACAATTGTGACCGCGCCCTCGAGAAGGCGAGTTCTGGCATTTGTGTCTTTACCCATGCGAGAGACCCGCCAGTGTATCTGTCAACAGTGCGTACCGACTGGTTGGTATCTTGTCAAGCTGCAAAACGATGGCCCAACCACATCAGACGCCAAAACGAAATCAGGCCGCCGAATGACCGGCGACCTGATGCGCTAAACGATCGATTTAATTTGGTTGCGGGGACAGGATTTGAACCTGTGACCTTCAGGTTATGAGCCTGACGAGCTACCGGGCTGCTCCACCCCGCGTCATGGGTTTGCGGGCGCGCCCGCGAAAGGTGGGCGGATATAGGCCATCGCCCCCACCCTGTCCACCCCCGATGCGGGCATATTCGCCAAGCACTTCAACCAGATGATCGAACAGGAGCCGCACGCGGCGGCTGGCCCGCAGGCTTTCATGCATGGCGAGCCACATTTCGAGCGAAAAACCGATTTCGCGCGGCAGGACAGGGATAAGATCGGGCTCGCGCGCAGCGATGCCCACTTGCGTGCCGCCGATACCAAGGCCCGCGCGCAACGCCGCCAATTGCGCATGATCGCTGTCGGTGCGGAATGTGTAGACGTCGCGCAGCGTGGGCAGTCCGATGGCGCCGACCGAGCGGAACGCAGAATCGTCGCGGTCGAAACCGATGATCGCGTGGCCCGAAAGCGCGGCGATGCTATCGGGCATGCCGTGTCGTTCGACATAAGAGCGATGCGCGTAAAGCGCGATCTTCACTTTACCGATGCGTTTGGCGACGAGCGCGTTTTGCGTCGGCCGCACCATGCGTATGGCAATATCCGCATCTCTGCGCGAGAGATCATGATTGCGATTCGAAAGCACAAGTTCGAGCACGATTTGCGGATGAAGCTCGCGAAATTGGGCGAGGATCGGCGGTAACACTTCGGCGCCGATGATCTCGCTCGCGGTGATACGCACGACACCCTTCAACTCTGCCGCTTCGCCGGAAGCTGCGCGTTCAAGCGCGGCGGCGGCTGACGCCATCGCTTCGGCATGCGGCACGAGATCGAGTGCGGCTGCGGTCGGTGTGAGCCCATGCGGTGAACGCGCGAATAACGGCGCGCGCAGCGATTTCTCCAGCTCATCGATATGGCGGCCAAGCGTGGGCTGCGTGAGCGAAAGCGCACGCGCCGCGGCCGAAAGCGAGCTTTCGCGGATCACGGCAAGGAAAGAGCGATAATGATCCCAGGCGATAGCCATACAGAATTGTATAGCCACCATAACAATTTCGTCAATTTCGTTTAGCTGCTACGCGTGCCAATTTCGCTTCCGGAAAACAGGAGGCAATCATGGCTCTTATCGAAATGACGGTGGAAACGAAGGCGCGGGATGGCGTTCGCGACGTGCTGCGCATGGAAGGTCTGGCGCTCGCGGCGGCATCCGTCGCGGCTTACGCGCATATGGGCGGATCGTGGGCGATGTTCGCAAGTTTCATCCTTGCGCCCGATGCGGCTTTCCTCGCCTATCTCGCGGGCCCGCGGTTCGGCGCGCTTGGCTACAACGTGCTGCATTCGACGATCGGCGCGATCCTGCTTGGCTTCGTTGGTGTGCTGCTCGCGCAGCATGCAGTCATCCTCGTCGCACTCATCTGGGCAGCGCATATCGGGTTCGACCGTGCGATGGGCTATGGCCTCAAATACGCGAGCGGTTTCCGCGACACGCATCTGAACAGTATCGGTCACGCGCATTAAAGGAGGCGACGATGTTCACCGGACATTACGGACCCGCTTTTGCGGCGAAAGCCATCTCGCCGAAAGTTCCGCTATGGGTTTTGTTCATCGCGGTGCAATGGATGGATGTCATGTGGTCACTGCTCGTGGCCCTTCATATCGAGAAGCTGCGCATCGTACCGGGCTTTACCGAATCAAATCCGCTCGATCTCTATTATATGCCGTATACGCACGGTCTGTTCGGCGCGCTTGCGCTTTCGGTCGTGTTCGGGCTTCTCGCACAAGCTTTGTTGCGTGGAACCTGGCGGGAGATTTTCGTGGTGGTCGCAAGTGCGGTGTTCTCGCATTGGCTGCTCGATCTCGTCGTGCATGTTCCCGACCTACCGCTTATCGGCAATTCGATGAAGGTTGGTTTCGGATTGTGGCGGCATGTGAGGATCGCATTGCCGGTCGAGATCGCCACGCTTATCGCGGGCGCGTGGATCTATGCCCATTACGCGCCGTCGAAAACCGCGCTGGGCGATGTCTGGCTGTGGAGCTATGTCGGGCTCATGGTCGCGATCCAGATTTACGCGACATTCTGGGGCCAGCCCACCACGCCCATGGGCGAAGCGGGCATGGCGATCACGATGTATCTCGTCTTTGCAGCGCTTGCGTGGGGCGTGGATCGCGCACGCCGCACCGAGGCTCTGCAATGGCGCAGTGCAGCAAATTAAGACACTGATGTAAAACCTGTTTTCCCCGGAGACTAAGACGTGCGCCGCATATTGATTTCCCGGCGCACATCGCTATAACCCCCGCGCAAATTGCACCTGTTTGTCGAAGGGAGCGTACATGGGTACCGAACTTCCGTCCGGCTACAAGCCGTCGGAGAACGAACCCTTTATGAATGAGCGGCAGCGCGAATATTTTCGCCACAAGCTCGTCACCTGGAAAGACGACATTCTTCGCGAGTCTCGCGAGACGATCCAAAACCTGCAGAGCGAAACGGTGCCGAATGCGGATCTCGCCGACCGCGCGGCGACGGAAGCCGAACGCCAGCTCGAACTGCGCACACGCGACCGCCAGCGGAAACTCATCTCGAAGATCGATGCGGCGCTCAGGCGGCTTGAAGACGGTTCCTATGGATTCTGCGAAGAGACGGGTGAGCCCATTTCGCTGAAGCGTCTCGATGCGCGTCCCATCGCGACGCTTTCCATCGAAGCGCAGGAACGGCATGAGCGGCGCGAAAAGGTTTATCGCGACGACTAAAGCGAATGGCGAGTAGCGAACAGCGAGTGGGAATTTCTATTCGCTATTCGCCACCAACTACTCGCCAATTTCAGAACGGCATCAACACGTCATATACTTGCGAACCATAACGCGGCTGTTGCATATCCGTGATCTGACCTGCACCGCCATAGATCACGCGCGCTTCAGCGATCTGCGCGAGATTGACGGTGTTGTCCTGCGTGATGTCTTCGGTGCGCACAATGCCCGTGATTTGCAGATCGCGCATTTCATTGTTCACACGCACCTGCTGATGGCCTGAAACGACCATGTTTCCGTTGGGCAGCACCTGTGTGATGATTCCGGCAAGCGTCAGGTTCACCGTCTCCGAACGATTGATCGAACCGGCCCCGACATTCGACGTATCCGACCCCATCTTCACAAGGCTCGCGGGGTCGGCGCCCGGAATCGCGTGCTGAAGCGCGGTTTCAAGGCCGAAGAAATTCGTCAGATTCGCATCATCCGAATTGGTGCGGCTGCGCGATGTCGTGTTGGAAAGCTGGGCGGCATCGGCAATCGTGATGTCGATCGTGATGATATCGCCCACATGACCCGCGCGCGGATCGTGGAAGAAACTGTGCGAGCCGGGCACCCACAAGGAATTGGCCTCGTGCTGAGCGGGCGGAATTTCGGCCGGCATGCTGACGGGCTTGTAGCCCGGCTGGGTCACGGGATTGACGATAGGCGAAAGCTTGGGCGCTTCGCCGATGCTCGAAAGCCTGTCCACAGCACTGCATGCCGAAAGCAGGGCGGCGCACGCCGTCATCGTTGCGAATCTGAGTGTTCTCATGTCCCCGACCTTCACGTTCACTGTTGTGTCGCGGCAAGCCTCTGGGCCTCGCGCGAGACATCGCCCGCGCGCACTTGCCCTGCGCCGATCACGGTCGCGCTCACCTGGCGATAGGAAACCGGATTGAGCACGACGACGGTTTCGCCGAGGCCGCCCTCGCTCATCGCCTTGCCCGTCGCGCTCAATTCCACGCCGGGCGCGTTGAACGTCATCGTGACGGTCGAACCTTTCGTCACAATCACGGGCTTCCTCACATCGTCGGCGCGCACGGCCTCACCCGCGCGCAGCACGCGCCGCGTCTGCATACCGTCGATCTGATTCATCGAGGTCACGACATTGCCGAACATCGCGCCTTGCGCAACCGTACCGTAAGTGAGATCGGAATCGGCGATGACGTCGCCGCGCGCGATATCGTGTGCGGGCACGACGATGCGAAAATCCGTCCCTTCCGCATGCGCGAGCATGGGAATCGCCACAAGCACTGCGCATATCACAATCATGATCCGCAACATCATCGCACTCACCCTGCCATTTTGGCGGTCATGTCAAGCATGTCGTCCGCCGCCGTGATGACTTTGGAATTCATTTCATAGGCGCGCTGCGCGGTGATGAGAGACGTGATCTCCTCCACCGAATCCACATTCGCGGTTTCGAGAAAGCCTTGCTGGATCGTGCCGTAACCCGTGGCGCCGGGAACTCCGGCCTGCGGCGAACCGGATGACGGCGTTTCCGTATAAAGATTGCCTCCCGTTGCATTGAGGCCCGCCTCGTTCGGGAAACGCACAAGCTCGAACTGGCCGAGCACTTGCGGCGTGGATTGCCCCGGCACGGTCGCGCTCACTTGGCCTTGCGCGTTGACGGTGACGGACAGCGCGTTTTGCGGCACGGCGATTCCAGGCGCCACCGTGTAACCCTGATCGGTGACGATCTGGCCCGTAGGCGACAGCGCGAAATTGCCCGCACGTGTATAGGCATCCGTGCCGTCCGGCAGCGTTATGTGAAAAAACCCGGAGCCCTGGATCGCGACGTCGTAAGGATTGGACGTAGACGTCATCTCGCCCTGGCTCATGATGCGATAGACGGCGGCCGTGCGCACACCGGCACCGAGCTGGATGCCCGACGGCACAAGCGTGCCGGAATCGGATGATTGCGAACCCGCGGGTTCGATATTCTGATACAGCAGATCCTGAAATTCCGCGCGCTGCTGTTTGTAGCCGACCGTGTTCATGTTCGCGAGATTGTTGGCGATCACTTCCACATTGGTCTGCTGCGCGAGCATTCCGGTTGCGGCAATACTAAGGGCACGCATGGGTTACTCCTTAATTCGTGACAGGCCCGCCGAGCCTGTCGATTGCCGATTTCATAAGGTCTTCCTGCGCCGAACTTAAGTTTGCCGTCGCTTCGTAAGCACGCATGACATCGATCATCTTGGCCATCTCG
>DATHQA010000203.1:0-3221 GCA_035483375.1 Rhizomicrobium sp.
GCGCGTTGACGAAGCGCCGCTCTCCATCGACACTCCCGACGATCTCGCAAAGGCGCGCAAAGTGCTGGGGCACACATGAGTTCGACAATCGCCAATGCCAAGCGCGTCGCGTTTCAAGGCGAGCCCGGCGCTTATGCGAACCTCGCCGCGCGCGAGGCGCTGCCGCATGCACTCGCCGTCCCGCGCCCGACATTCGAGGATGCGATTGCGGCTGTGAAAGACGGCGACACGGACCTCGCCATTATTCCGGTTGAGAATTCGCTGCATGGCCGTATCGCGGATATTCATCATCTGTTGCCGGAAGCGGGGCTTTATATCGTCGCCGAGCATTTCCTGCGCATCCGTCATCAATTGCTGGGCGTGAGGGGGGCGAAGCTTGAAGATGTGAAAACTGTCCTGAGCCAAGGGCCCGCGCTCGGCCAATGTCGCAAGATCATCCGCGACATGAAATTCACCGCGATGAACTGGCACGACACGGCGGGCTCCGCACGCCACGTGGCGGAGTTGAAGGACAAGTCTGTCGCCGCGATTGCGTCGGCGCTGGCGGCAGAGATTTACGGGCTCGATATATTGAAGCGCGATGTCGAGGACGAAGCGCACAACATGACGCGCTTTCTCGTCATGGCGCGCGAGCCCGACGATGCGCCGCATGACGACGCTCCCGTCATCACAAGCTTTGTCTTCCGCGTGCGCAACGTGCCGGCCGCGCTTTACAAGGCGATGGGCGGTTTTGCGACGAACGGCGTCAATATGACGAAACTCGAATCCTATCAGCTCGGCGGTTCGTTCAACGCGACGCAATTCTATGCCGATATCGAAGGCCATCCCGAAGACCGCAATGTGCGGCTCGCGCTTGAGGAATTGCAGTTCTTCTCGAGCAAACTCACCGTGCTCGGCGTTTATCGCGCGCATCCGTTCCGCGCGGAAATGCCCTGATCATAAAATAAAACCGTCATTGTCCGGTCCTGAGCTTTTTTGCGAAGGATCCGGGCAATCCAATTTTTTTTGCGCCGGAACAAATTGGATCACCCGGACGAGCCGGGTGATGACGGACAGGGAATCAAAGCAAACATGCATTTCACGAAGTTCCTTCCATAGGGAACCCTGAAATCGTTCAGCCGTTATCTTAAGCAACAGGCCCGGGAGTCCTCCCGGCCCACATGGTTTCTCGCGTTCCCGCGAGAAAAGACTGTCAATCCGCATTGGCGAATATGCCTCGCGTTGAGTGAGGCCGCGCGGATCACGCATGTCTTCGCGGGATGCAAAAGGAAGGTTGAAATGATTGGGCATGAGATGGTCATGACTCTACTTGCGCGCGGTCCGCATCAGGATATTGGACAATCACATAATATCTTCGCGCCGCTCAATGGCTCGTGGGATGTGGAGGTGTTCGATGTGGAGGGTGACGGCGCACGCCGCGTCTCCAACGGCGAATGGCATTTCGCATGGATACTGGAAGGCCGCGCGATGCAGGACGTGCTCATGGCGCCCGCCCGCGCCGACCGCCGAGGCAACGTGCCTATGAAAGGTAATCGCTGTGCGACATGCCTGCGCATCTTCGACCCGGCGGAAGAGAATTGGCGCGTGTTCTATTTCAATCCCGTAGCCCAGAGTTACGAGCTTCTGCGCGCGCAGATGGAAGGCAGGGATGTCGTGCAGCTAGGCGCGAATGCGCAAGGCCGCCAGTTGCGGCAAGTGTTCACCGACATCGAGCGGGATTCCTTCCGCTGGCGCCGCGAAATCGAAAAGCCCGACGGTGGCTGGCAATTGCTCGCCGAGTATTCAGCGATGCGGCGTCTGTAGGACGTTTCCCTCTTCGCAACTTCTGCGAATACCGTTATCACTGCTCTATTACAGGGGGCAGTGATGCGGTTATTTTGGACAATAGTTGCAGGTTCGATCTGCGTGTCGATGGGAGTATGTACCGCCGTTGCTGATCCGGCTCCCGCCGCCCCCAGTGCTTCACCGTCTGTAAATGAGCCAAAGCATGTCACGGCTCCAAAATCGATTGGGCCTCCACACACCGCACAGCAAAACTATCCTTATGAGGCCAGACGTCTGCAAGAGCAGGGCACGGTTCATATCACATACACGCTTGAGGCAGACGGAACTCCCGACAAGTTTTCGGTAGTAGAATCCAGTGGGTTTGAGGATCTGGACAATACGGCCATAGAATCTGCGAAAACTTGGCGTTACCTCCCGGCGACTGAAGACGGGAGACCTATCGCCGTGCGGCTTGATGCCGATATCAGGTTTTCCTTGGGCGATTCAATTGGTTTGCCATACGAAATTATGTTTGCGCCTTATAGCATCACGCATGGCAGTTTTTCATCGGATGCAATGGACATGGCGAAGAAAGAGGGAAAGGTCGTACTTTCGTTTCTCCTGCATGAAGATGGCACGATGGACGCCCCGATTGTTGTGCAATCGAGCGGTGATAAAGCTCTTGACGCAAAAGAAATCGAAAGAGTGAAACTGGGACATTTTGGACCGCAAAGGCGCGAGGGCAAATTCGTCGATTCGCGCGTATCGGTGATGTTGAAATAATTTTGGAGCGAATGATCTATCTCTCCGCCCACGCCCTGATAAGGTGATGCGCAATCGCAATGCGCGGCGGGAGCCATACGCCTTTGCCCTGTCCGCCATTGATGAGCGCGCGGGCTTCGTCGCGTTCGAGCCAGGCCGCTTCGACGATCTCGGTCTTGTCGAGCACCAGCGCGCGCGATTCCACGTCCGCAAAGCATCCGATCATGAGCGAAGACGGAAACGGCCAGGGCTGCGTCGTGTAATACGTCACAGCACCCGTAACGACACCCGCTTCTTCCATGAGTTCGCGGCGCACGGCTTCTTCGATCGTCTCGCCGGGCTCGATGAAACCGGCCAGCGCGGAAAACATGCCGGGCGGAAAATGCCGCCCGCGCCCCACAAGGCACGCGTCGCCATGCGTGGCCAACATGATCGCCACGGGATCGGTGCGCGGAAAATGCTCCGTCTTGCAGGCGGCGCAGACGCGTTTCCAGCCGCCATCGGCGAGGGTGGTTCGCGCGCCGCATTTGGGGCAGAAGCCGTGCCGCTCATGCCAGTCGATGAGCGCCTTCGCGGTGCCGAGGATCGCGATGTCGCGGTCGCCCATCAGCATGGCGGCCCCGCGCATGTCGCGGAAATGGCCTAGCCCCGCAAGCGGACCTTCCTTCGCGGGATCGCGCGACGCCGAAATGTCG
>DATHQA010000204.1:0-5356 GCA_035483375.1 Rhizomicrobium sp.
ACCGAAGGTTGCCGTGATTATAATTTAATGATTTCAGCTAGTTATGGAGAAATTGTGGATAGTTTGGGATATTCTAGCGTAGGCCAAAATCATTCCCACTCAATCGTGCCCGGCGGTTTGCTTGTCACGTCGTAGACGACGCGGTTGATCCCGCGCACCTCGTTGACGATGCGCGTGGAGACGCGCGCGAGGAAGGTGTGCTCGAACGGGTAGTAATCCGCGGTCATGCCGTCCGTCGAAGTCACCGCGCGCAACGCGCACACATGATCGTAGGTGCGGTCGTCGCCCATTACGCCCACGGTTTTCACGGGCAGCAGCACCGCGAAGGCCTGCCAGATCTCGTTATAGAGGCCCGCCTTGCGGATTTCATCGAGATAGGCCGTGTCGGCCTTGCGCAGGATTTCGAGCTTCTCGCGCGTGATCGCACCCGGCACGCGGATCGCAAGGCCAGGCCCCGGAAACGGATGGCGCTCCACGAAAGACGGCGGCAGGCCAAGCTCGCGGCCCAGCACGCGCACTTCATCCTTGAACAATTCGCGCAACGGCTCGACGAGCTTCATCTTCATATGCGCGGGCAACCCGCCCACATTGTGATGCGATTTGATCGTGGCGGACGGCCCGCCCAGCACGGACACGCTTTCGATCACATCGGGATAGAGCGTGCCTTGGGCGAGGAATTCCGCACCGCCCACTTTCGCGGCTTCCGCATCGAACACATCGATGAACGATGCGCCGATGATCTTGCGCTTCTTCTCCGGATCGTCCACGCCTTCAAGCCGCGAGAGGAACAAATCGGCCGCCTCGGCATGCACGAGCGGAATGTTGTAGTGATTGCGGAACAGCGAGACGACCTCGTCCGCCTCGCCCGCGCGCATCAATCCCGTATCGACGAAGATGCAGGTGAGCTGATCGCCGATCGCTTCGTGGATGAGCACGGCGGCAACAGAGGAATCCACGCCGCCCGAAAGCCCGCAGATCACGCGGCCTTGGCCTACCTGTTTTCTGATGCGCGCGATTTCCTCGACGCGGAACGCGCGCATGTTCCAGTCCGGCGTGATGCCTGCGATATCGACGACGAAATTGCGGATCATGTCGCGCCCGCGCGGCGTGTGCGCCACTTCGGGATGGAACTGGATGCCGTAAAGCCTGCGCGCCTCGTCCGCGATCACGGCATAGGGCGAATTCTGCGACGTGGCGACCACCGCAAAGCCCGGCGGAATGGCGGTGATCTTGTCGCCGTGATTCATCCAGACGGGCTCGCGCGCGCCGACATCGCCAAGGCCCGCGAGCAGCGGCGATTCCTTCTCGATTTGGATATCCGCGCGGCCGAATTCGCGCGCATGGCCGCCTTCGACGCGCCCGCCCAATTGCTCGCACATCGTCATCTCGCCATAGCAGATGCCGAGCACGGGCACGCCCGCCTCGAACACGGCCTGGGGCGCGCGCGGCGTGTGGGCTTCGGTGACGCTGGCAGGGCCGCCGGACAGGATGATGGCGCGGGGATGCGAGGCGAGCGCGGCTTCCGCCTTCTGGAAGGGCACGATCTCGCAATAGACGCCCGCCTCGCGCACGCGGCGCGCGATAAGCTGGGTGACTTGCGATCCGAAATCGATGACGAGAACTGGCGCCGCCATGGGCGGATTTACGCGAGCGGACTATTCCTTGTCCAGCGGCTTGTCCGCCGCATTCGCGGTGCGGCCGACTAGCGAAAGGCCGCGGGTTGCACCATCGGCCTGAGGATCGAGCGTGAGCGCCTCGTCATAGAAATGCTGCGCGAACCCATCCTCATGCGCACGACGGTAGAGATCACCGAGCGCGACATAGGTGTCCACGCGCGCGGGGTCTGCCACCATCGCCGATTGCATCAGCATGATCGCATTGTCGAGCTTGCCATGCGATTCGGCGGCATGGCTTTTGTGCACGAGTGCGCTCACATCGTCGGCGAGCGCAGGACTCGCGGCGATGCAAAGCAACAATGCGAATCTCAAACCCTTCATGAAAGCCCCCCCGGGCCACGCACGGGCTCCGTTCGCATCAAGATCGAAACGAAGAAGCCGTCCATGCGTGTAAGATATGGAGAGGCCCTAAACAAGTCGTGGACACCGGGAATTGATTGCGCAGGATTCATGCTGGCTGCGCGTTCCGCCGCCGAAACGCGCGTAAAGCCCGGATGGCGCTGCAAAAATCGCGTTATGCGATCTTCATTCTCCGAAGGCAGCACAGAGCAAGTTGCGTAGACAATGTGTCCTTGATGCATCACTTGCGACGCAGCCTGATCGAGCAACGAATCCTGAACAATGTTTAATTCCTCAATCCGCTTCTGTGAAATGCGCCATTTGAGTTCTGGTTGCCTGCGCCATGTGCCACTGCCGCTGCATGGTGCATCGACAAACACGATATCGAATGGACCGCGCGGCAATTCCTGCATGATGTGATGCGTGTAAATGATCATGGCGCCTGCGCGCGCCGCGCGTGGGGCGATCTGCGCGAGGCGTTTTGAATCCGTGTCGGCCGCAATGATTTCGCCTTTGTTTTGCATTTCAGCTGCAAGTGCGAGCGCCTTGCCACCCGCGCCCGATGCGAGATCGAGCACGCGCATGCCGGGCTTCGGGTCGGCGAGCAGCGAGGCGATCTGTGCGGCTTCATTCTGAAATTCGAATAGGCCGGATTCGAAGGCAGGATGACGGCTCAGCGAGGAAAGACCTTCGCCCGCCGGAATACGGATGCCATGCGGCGAATAGAGCGTGGCTTTGGTTGCATATCCGTCAGCTTGCAATGTCGCGAGCACGTCATCGCGCGAAGCTTTCAACGTGTTGACACGCAGATCGATGGGCGCGCGCTCGCACATCGCGAGCATCTCGGATAAGAGATCCTCGCCGAATGCGCGATGCAATTCGTTTTCAAGAAAAGCCGGAAAATCGCCTTGCACATGCAGCGGTGGTTTATCATGCGGCGGCGCGCGCAACGAGGCGCGTTCTTCATTCGAAAGTTGCGCGGGCGCATAGCGCGAACCGTCGAACAGCGTATCGATCTCCGCTTCGCTTTTTCCTTCGGCAAGCAATGACGCGATCACGAGCGCACGCGGATTGTCACCTGACATGCGATAGCCCAATGAGGCCTTTCGCCGCAAAATGGTGAACACGCGTTCACCAACATTAGCGCGATCTTTGGAACCTGCGTAACGCCGCGCGCGGAACCAGTCGCGCAGGAAACGATCCACCGGGGCGTGCGTTTCGCCAAGGTTTCCAAGGATTTCTATAGCGGCTTCGAGCCGCGCTGCGGGTGTCACTGTGGTTATCTTTCAAACATTTGAAACCATTTGCTTCAGGATATCTTAAAGGAGTTTTGCTCAACTATCGCACTGATTATCGAGGTATTTCCGTGTTTTCTCGCCCGCATACCCTATTGGCCTATGTCGGAATCGCTTTCGCGGTTTCGGTGTGCGGGTGCCTGCTCGTCCTGATTGCGGTGACGACAGGCAATATTCGAACGATATCATTGATCGGCTTTGCTGTCAGCGCGATGCTCGGGATCATGCAATGGGTGATCTCGACCCAATGGATGAAAGCGCGCGAAGACGTCGCACGCATACAGGAGCGCGCTACGCTCGCCGAACAGGAAAACAACGCCAAATCCACCGTCATCGGCACGATCAGCCATGATTTGCGCACGCAGCTGAACGCGATCGTCGGGTTTGCGGAAGTGCTTGCGAAAGGCACGTTCGGCCCGCTCGGTTCGGCGCACTATGAGGAATATGTCGCCAATATCCGCGCGAGTAGCCAGAATCTTCTCGCCGTCGTAAATGATCTTTCGCAGCTTACGCAACTCGGCACGATGGAAGGCGAGATCATTTGCCAGCCCATCGATGTTGGCACGACGGCATCGAAAGCTGCGGCATTGCTTCATCCGCAAGCGGCCGAAAAGAACATCTCGCTCAAGATCGATGTGCTGCCGCGCCCCATTTGGGGTTTTGCGCAGCGCGAGGCGTTGCGGCAGATCGTTTCGCGCCTCATCGACAATTCGATCAAATACACGGGCGATGGCGGCATGATCGTCCTTTCCGTCGCGGAAGGAAAACATCACGTCGACATCATGGTGACGGATAACGGTCCGGGCATCCCGAAGGAGCAATTGAAAAGCTTCAAGCATCCGCTGAAAGACGGCAAATCGGGCATGGGCCTGGGCCTCGTCGTTTCGCGCCGTCTTGCGGAACGCATGAATGGGAAGCTTATCATAGAAAGCATCGAAGGCCGCGGCACGCGCGTGACAATCCGTTTGCGCGAGGCCGAATCTGAGGCGGCGCCGCGCGTAGAACCGACGGCGGCGATAGGCTTTATCGACCGCGATCCATTTCGCGCCGTGGGCCAGCGCAATCCGTTCAACGCGGCAGCCTAACTCCAGAAACGAACAGTCACATAAATCGTCGCGGCGCCAAGCAGGGTCATGATCGTCGTTGCCGCACGCGGATGGCGATGCTGGCTTTCGGGGATGAGATCGGTCGCGCCGAGATAAAGAAAACAGCCTGCGAAGATCGCGAGCACGACACCAACTGTGGAATCCGGAATACGGAAAAGAAGTGTCGATGCCGCGCCGAATACGGGCGCAACCGCATCGATGAACAGCCAGCGCATCGCACTGCGCCATTGCCCGCCGTTCTTCAGAATGAATCCCACTGTGTTGATGCCGTCCGAGAAATCATGCGCGATGACGGCAGCCGCCACGATCGCGCCGACGGCAGGCGAAGCCTGAAAGCCCACACCGATGGCCGCGCCGTCGAGAAACGAATGCACGGATAGCGTCGTAGCCCCGAACGCGCCGCGCGCGTGATCATGCTCATGTGTGTGATGACCGTCATGTCCGTGCGGATGGATGAGCACGAGCCGGTCGAGCACGAGATAGGCGAGAAAACCGCACGCGATGAACAAAACAAGCCGCGCGGGATCGTAATATTTGCCGCCGAGTTGCATCGCTTCCGGCAACAGGTCGAACAGCGCCACGCCGACAACCGCGCCTGCGGAAAACCCCAAAATCAAATGCAGTCGATCGCGGAATCGGATCGCGAATATCCCGCCCAGCATGGTCGCGGCGAAAGCGGCGCAGGCAATGAGGATGACAGTCATGGAGGAGTGGCTATTGCCCGCCGGGATAATTCGGTGCTTCGCGCGTCACCGTCACATCGTGCACATGGCTTTCGCGCATGCCTGCGCCCGTGATACGCACGAATTTCGCTTTGGCATGGAAATCGGCAATCGTCTTGCAGCCCGTATAGCCCATCGCTGCGCGCAAGCCGCCGATGATCTGATGCACGACATTGGCAACAGGACCTTTATACGGCACCTGGCCTTCGACGCCTTCG
>DATHQA010000205.1:0-15115 GCA_035483375.1 Rhizomicrobium sp.
AGGCCGCGCCATTTGGAGACGAAGGTCGAAGACATGCCCATGCCCTCGAGCACATCGGCATTGCGCAAACCGTCCTCGGCGAATTCATGCGCGCGGATCGCGATGCCGATGGATTGGGTGAGGATCTTCGACGTCGCGAACTGATCGGCCACCGCCACCGCAATGAGGATCGCGCCGCCGATGAGAACGATAACGAAATAAGCCCAGTGCAGCAGGAACAGCACGACAAGGAACACGAGCAGGAACGGCGCATCCATGAGGGCTGCAAAGCCGGGGCTCGAAATGAAGTTGCGGATCGTGTCCACATCGCGCAGGCCCTGGCGGGCGGTAGGCGCGCCTGTCTGCGATGTCGCCGCCACCATCGCGCGCAACACGCGCGGCGAGAGCGAATCCCCAAGCCGCATGCCGATGCGCGCAAGCAGGCGCAGGCGCAGGGAATCCAGCGCGCTGAACACGCTCACGCCGACCGTGGCGATGATGCTGAGCAGCACGAGTGTCTCGAGACTGCGGCTGTTGAGCACGCGGTCATACACTTCGAGCATGTAGAAAGAGCTTGTGAGCGCCAGCACGCTCATCGCGGCACTGAAGCCGAGACCTGCCATGAACAGGCGTCGGTTTTCCGCGAGCGCTTCCCAAACGGGATCAGTTTTATTCTGTTGCAACGATGCCAAGGGTACGCCTCACTGGGAAAAGAAAGCTCATAACACGGCCGCAGCCGCTGTATGCATCATTTTGGGGCAGGCTGATAAACAGCCGCTTAACCGAAAGATACTGTGAATGGGTTTTAAGCGGCTGTTTTTTCTATAAATTTATTCCTCGAACAATGCGCGCGCATGTCATGGAACTCTGCTAAACTTGACTCGGGCAATTCGGGGGCAGGAAGCGGGGGCTTCCTGATGGGACATGAGAAGCATACTTTTTGCGCCAAAGCCGGAGTGGGTGGATCCCATCCAGACACGCCTTAACCCCGCAAAATTCCAGGGATTTTTCCGAGAATTCGACGACAGCGCAGTATCGCTGGACAATTTCGATTGCGTCGTTCCGCTGCGGTTGGGCGACTATGATTTGTTGAGGGCAAAGCCCGAAAAAAGCGCCCCAAAATTTCTTATCCCCGACGAAGCGGTTGTGGCGTTAGCGCACGACAAATCGCAATGGAACGATTTTCTCCAGCATAGCGGTTTTGGAGAATTTGTGCCCGAGATTTACAACGGTCACGTATCTTATCCCTTCATCTATAAAAAGCGGCAGGACGATTGGGGGTTCAATTCGCGCATTATCTATTCGCCGGAAGAAATGATCACTTTCGAGAAAGCGATCGCGCGCGAGGACTACTTCAAACAGGAATACGTAAGCGGCAAGACGGAATATGTCACCCACATTCTGGCGGTGGACGGAAAGGTACGCTACGCGCTTTGTTACGAACACGGTTTCGACAGCGACTATTTCATTAAAGGCAAATGGGCGAATTACACCTCATGGCGCGAACTGGAGACGCCGTTCATGGATATTTTCGTCTCTATTCTCGAAAAACTGAATTATACCGGGACGTGCTGCTTCAACTTCAAGATCGCAAATGGAATTCCGAAAATATTCGAGATGAATCCGCGTTATGGCTGGACGCTCACTCTCGAAATAAATGCCTATCTGGATGCCTATCTGGATGCGCTGGCGGCATGAGCGCTATTTAAGGATTTTCGGGGCAGTTTCAGGTGCTGTGCCCATGGTCGGGATCACGGTGAATTTCACCCGGCCCACGATGCGGCCATCGATCGTTTCGATATCGACGCGCCAGTCGCCCGCTTGCGGATTGCCCTTCACCGAATAGCCGCGATAGACGCCGTCGCGCCCGCCCATGATGGGAAAGGTCACAGCCGATTTCGTGGACCAACGATGCGTTTTCGGATCGCGGAATTGCCAGCGATGGGTGATCTCGGTCGAAAGTTTTATCGGCGCGAAGATCGCACTATAGACGGAAAGCGGTTTGCCCGGCGCATTATGGATGATCGCGGGCCAGCCGAGCTTCGTGCGCCAGGATTGCGGCTCACCCGTTGCTACGAAATTGCCGCCCTGCCGTTTCACACTGTGATAGACGCCCGCATCGGACAGCGCGAGCGGCAATGGCGGCAGGATGTTAAGGAAATAAAACGCATTGAGCGCCGCGAACACAAACGCGGCTCCCGCGATGATCGTCACGCGAGTCTGCGCATAGGTATGCGGACTCATGACACGCAGCGCACCCATGAAAATCCAGAACAATACGAGCGCAATCGCACCGCTGATGAGAAAAATGAATGTGCCGATGGCATGCGCATAAATCGGCACCATGAAGATCGCGTAGGAGAACATCGCGAAGAACAGAAGCACTGCGGAGAAGATCAATCGCGACAGGTGCCTGCGGAACACTTCATTGCCGATGAGGATCGCGGCAAGCAGCGCCACGAACGGCCATGAAACCGCGAGCGTGGCACTGCGCCCGTAGAAGATGAGAAACCCGCTCCACAATCCGCCGAGCGAGAACTGAGCAAGCACGGAGAAGATCGCATGCCATCGCGCAGGCGGCCGTCCCGCCGCAGCCGCGCGTGCACCCACGAATTGCATGAACACGATGGAGGCCGCTGCTACAATGATATAGGCCGTGAAGACGACCTGTGTGGACGGAATATCGATACGCTTGAAGAAGACATTGTCGATGGCGAAGCCCACCAGCATCGCCGCCGCCGACAAATGGCTTTCATAGCGGTGGAAGCCTTCGCGCAGGCCTTGCAGCGCGCGGGGCTTTTCGGAAATTGCGTTGGGTTGCATCGGGCCGGACATGCCTCATCGAACCTGTCAAAGACGGCGACGCTGTGGCGCGCCCTGCGATTAATGCATAGCTTGTGAGCGGGCCATTTATCCTCTAGCCAAGGGCTACTGAGCAAATAATATTGCAGGTCGGTCTTGAGGCCGGATTGAACGTGTCGGGAATTGCCAATGGAACTGCCGCGCAAGCAGGGGCTGTATGACCCCAGGAATGAGCATGACGCCTGCGGCGTCGGCTTCGTCGCGAGCATAAAGGGCCGAAAAACCCACGATATCATTGCACAAGGTCTTCAGATCCTCATCAACCTCAACCATCGCGGCGCGGTGGGTGCGGACCCGCTGGTGGGCGATGGCGCGGGTTGTCTCATCCAGATTCCCGATGCGCTGCTGCGCGACTGGGCGGCGCGTACCGGCGTCACGTTGCCGGAGCCTGGGCGCTACGCCGTCGCCATGTGCTTTTTGCCGCAGGAGGCGAAGGCCCGCGACATCGTGGTCAAGCAGTTCGAACATTTCATCCGCGTCGAGAAGCAGGTGCTTATCGGCTGGCGCGATGTGCCCGTGAACACCGAAGGCCTCGGCAAGACGGTGCTCGAGCAGATGCCGCTCATCCGTCAGGCGATCATCGGGTGCGGCCCGCGCGTGAGGGATCAGGATTCCTTCGAGCGCAAGATCCTTGCGATCCGCAAGCAGACACAAAACCCGCTGGATCAGATGGCCGAGCGCCACAAGAAACCCAGCATCGCCGATTTCTATATGCCGTCTTTCTCCACGCGCACGGTGGTCTACAAGGGCCTGCTGCTCGCAACCGACGTGGGCAAGTTCTATGAGGATTTGCGCAATCCGTTGACGCAATCCGCCATCGCGATGGTGCATCAGCGTTTCTCGACGAACACATTCCCGTCCTGGAAGCTTGCGCATCCCTATCGCTTCCTCGCGCATAACGGCGAGATCAACACGCTGCGCGGCAATGTGAACTGGATGAATGCGCGCCGCCGCACGCTCGAATCCGATCTGCTTGGACCGGACCTCGACAAGATGTGGCCGCTTATCCCGCATGGCCAGTCCGACACCGCGTGCCTCGACAATGCGCTCGAGTTGCTCATCGCGGGCGGCTATCCGCTTGCGCATGCCGTGATGATGCTCATTCCGGAAGCCTGGGCCGGCAACAAGCTCATGGATGCGAAACGCAAGGCTTTCTATGAGTACCATGCAGCGCTCATTGAGCCGTGGGACGGCCCCGCCGCGATTGCGTTCACCGATGGCCGCCAGATTGGCGCAACGCTGGATCGCAACGGTTTGCGCCCCGCGCGTTTCATCGTTACCGACGACGATCTCGTCATCATGGCGTCGGAATCTGGCGTGCTGCCCGTGCCGGAAGAGAAGATCGTCCGCAAATGGCGGCTTCAGCCGGGCAAGATGCTGCTCATCGATCTCGAAGAAGGCCGCATCGTCGAGGACGAGGAGATCAAGAAATCTCTCGCCGAAGCGCAGCCCTATGAGGAATGGCTGAAGGAAGCGCAATACAAGCTCGAAGAATTGCCGGACCTGCCGGAAGAGCAGCAGGCCATCGCCAACGATCCGTCCACATTGCTCGATCGCCAGCAGGCATTCGGTTACACGCAGGAAGATCAGCAATTCTTCCTCGAACCGATGGCAAGCACGGCGGACGATCCCATAGGCTCCATGGGCACCGACACGCCGCTTGCCGTGCTCTCGAACAAGGCGAAGCTGCTCTACAATTATTTCAAGCAGAATTTCGCGCAGGTGACGAACCCGCCCATCGATCCGATCCGCGAAGAACTTGTGATGTCGCTCGTGTCGATGATCGGGCCGCGTCCCAATCTGCTCGGCCACCAGGCGGGCACGCATAAAAGGCTCGAGGTTACGCAGCCGATCCTCACGAATGCCGATCTCGAAAAAATCCGTTCGATCTCCGAACTCGTCGATGGCGCATTCCGCACCGCGACGATCGATTGCACATGGCCCGCAAGCGAAGGCGCGGAAGGCCTTTCCAATGCCGTAATCCGCATCTGTTACAACGCGACGGACGCGGTGTTGGCCGATAACAATATCCTCATCCTCTCCGACCGTGCGGTTTCGCCGGACCGTATCGCGGTGCCTGCAGCACTCGCGACCGCTGCCGTGCATCATCATCTGATCCGTCAGGGCCTGCGTATGCAGACTGGGCTTGTGGTGGAGACGGGCGAGGCACGCGAGGTGCATCATTTCTGCGTGCTCGCGGGTTACGGCGCGGAAGCGATCAATCCCTATCTCGCCTTCGAGACGCTGGAGCAGATCCGTGCGCTGCGCGGGCTTCCGCTGAAGCCCTACGAAGTGCAGAAGAATTACATCAAGGCTATCGGCAAGGGCGTGTTGAAGGTGATGTCCAAGATGGGCATCTCCACATACCAATCCTATTGCGGCGCGCAGATATTCGACGCGGTCGGTCTGTCCTCGGATTTCGTGGAGAAATATTTCACGGGCACGAGCACGACGATCGAGGGCATCGGCATCAAGGAAATCGCCGAAGAATGCGTGCGCCGCCATCGCGACGCCTATGGCGACAATCCGATCTATCGCAACATGCTCGATGTCGGCGGCGATTACGCGTTCCGCCTGCGCGGCGAGGATCACGCCTGGACGCCGGAATCGGTATCGAAGCTGCAACATGCCGTGCGCGGCAATCAGTCCGAGGATTATCGCGCATTTGCCGCGACCATCAACGAGCAGAATGAACGCTTGCTCACGCTGCGCGGATTGATGCAGTTCAAATTCGCGGCGAAGCCTATTTCGATTGAAGAAGTCGAGCCCGCGAAAGAGATCGTCAAACGTTTCGCCACGGGCGCGATGAGCTTCGGCTCCATCAGCCGCGAGGCGCATACGACGCTTGCGATAGCGATGAACCGCATCGGCGGCCGTTCCAACACAGGCGAAGGCGGCGAGGAGCCGGATCGTTTCAAGCCGCTCGCCAATGGCGATTCCATGCGCTCCGCGATCAAACAGGTGGCGTCGGGCCGCTTCGGCGTGACGGCGGAATATCTCGTCAATGCCGACGATATCCAGATCAAGATGGCGCAAGGCGCGAAACCCGGCGAGGGTGGACAATTGCCCGGCCACAAAGTGGACAAGAACATCGCGCGCGTGCGCCATTCCACGCCGGGTGTCGGCCTCATTTCGCCGCCGCCGCATCACGATATCTATTCCATCGAAGATCTGGCCCAGCTCATTCACGACCTGAAGACGGCCAATGCGAAAGCCCGCATATCGGTGAAGCTTGTCTCCGAAGTGGGCGTGGGCACGGTGGCGGCAGGCGTCGCCAAAGCGCGCGCCGATCATGTGACGATTTCAGGCTTCGAAGGCGGTACGGGCGCATCGCCGCTCACCTCGCTCACGCATGCAGGTTCGCCCTGGGAAATTGGTCTTGCCGAAACGCAGCAGACGCTTGTGCTCAATGGTTTGCGCGGTCGCATCGCCGTGCAGGTCGATGGCGGTTTGCGCACGGGCCGCGATGTGGCGATTGGCGCGCTGTTAGGCGCAGACGAATTCGGCTTCTCGACCGCGCCGCTCATTGCGGCCGGTTGCATCATGATGCGCAAATGTCATCTCAACACGTGCCCGGTCGGTGTCGCGACGCAAGACCCCGTGTTGCGCGCGCGGTTCACAGGCCAGCCCGAACACGTCATCAACTATTTCTTCTTCGTCGCCGAAGAACTGCGCGAGATCATGGCGAAGCTCGGCGTGCGCACGATCAACGAGATGATCGGCCGCGTCGACAAGCTCGACATGCGCCGCGCCGTCGATCACTGGAAGGCGAAGGGCGTCGATCTGTCGAAACTTCTCTATAAAGTGACGCCCAAGCAGGGCGTCGCGACCTGGAATAGCGAGCGGCAAAATCACGGCCTCGAAACCGCGCTCGATCACGATCTCATTGCTGCGTCCGCGCCTGCGATTGCAACAGGCCAGCCCATCCTGCTCGAACGCAAGATCCGCAATGTGCATCGCACGGTAGGCGCGATGCTTTCGGGCGAGATCGCGAAAAAGCACGGCCATGCGGGCTTGCCAGAGGACACGATCACGGCGCGGTTCACGGGCACTGCGGGCCAGAGCTTTGGCGCATTCCTTTCGCGCGGCGTTGCGTTCGAACTCGTCGGCGACGGCAACGACTATGTCGGCAAGGGGCTTTCGGGCGGCCGCATCGTCGTGCGCCAGCCCAAACAGGTGCGCCGCGATCCGACCGAGAACATCATCGTCGGCAACACCGTGCTTTACGGCGCGATTGCGGGCGAGGCGAATTTCGAAGGTGTGGCGGGCGAACGTTTCGCCGTGCGCAATTCGGGCGCGATTGCTGTTGTCGAAGGCACGGGCGATCACGGCTGCGAATATATGACGGGCGGCATCGTCGTCGTGCTGGGCAAAACGGGCCGCAATTTCGCGGCGGGCATGTCGGGCGGTGTGGCTTACGTCTACGACGCGGATGGCAATTTCGAGTCGCTGTGCAACACCGCGATGGTGAAGCTCGAACGCGTTGCGCCGCTCAGCGACGCGGATGACGCGGATGCGCCGCGCAAGCGTTCGGCCAGTGTCGAAGACAATGGCATGGGCGATCTGCTGCGTTTCGACGCCGAGCGGTTGCGCATCCTTGTGGAGCGTCATCACACGCGCACGGGCAGCGCGCGGGCACGCCAATTGCTCGACAATTGGAACGAGACGCTCACGAAATTCGTGAAGGTGATGCCCGTCGATTACGCGCGGGCGCTGAACGACATGAAGAACGAACAGCGCAAGCTTGCCGCTGTCGCTGCGGAATAATTGGGGTAGGCGATGGGCAAGCCGACAGGTTTTCTGGAGATCGAACGGCGCGACCGTGGCTATGAAAAGCCCGAAGCGCGCCTGAAGAATTGGCGCGAATTCGTGCACCCGCTTGCGTATAAGGACGTGAGCCAGCAGGCCGCACGCTGCATGGATTGCGGCATCCCGTATTGTCACACGGGCTGTCCCGTCAACAACATGATTCCGGACTGGAACAATCTCGTTTATCGCGATCAATGGCGGGCCGCTCTCGAGACGCTGCATTCGACGAACAATTTCCCGGAATTCACAGGCCGTATTTGTCCCGCGCCTTGCGAAGCGTCGTGCACGCTCAACATCGACGAGAATCCCGTCACGATCAAAACGATCGAATGCGAAATTGTGGATCGCGGCTGGGAAGAAGGCTGGGTGCAGCCGCTGCCGCCCGCGCAGAAAACGGGCAAGAACATCGCCGTTGTCGGCTCCGGTCCCGCGGGGCTTGCATGTGCGCAACAGCTCGCGCGCGCAGGCCATAGCGTCACGGTGTTCGAGAAATCGGATCGCATCGGCGGCTTGCTGCGTTACGGCATTCCCGATTTCAAGATGGAGAAACATCTCATAGATCGCCGCATGCGGCAGATGGAAGCCGAAGGCGTTACGTTCCGTGCGGGCGTAGAGGTGGGCGTCGCCGTTTCCGTCTCGATGCTGCTTCAGGATTACGATGCGCTCGTGCTTTCGGGCGGCGCGGAATTGCCGCGCGATCTCGATGTCGATGGCCGCGCGTTGCCGGGTATCCATTTCGCGATGGATTTCCTCACGCAACAGAACAAGCGTGTGGCGGGCGATGCCGAAGCGGTTGCAGCCCCGCAAGGCACGATCAGCGCGAAGGACAAACACGTCGTCGTCATCGGCGGCGGCGATACGGGATCGGACTGCATCGGCACGTCGAACCGGCAGGGGGCCGCGTCGATCACGCAGCTTGAAATCATGCCGCGGCCGCCGGAGCACGAGAACAAGGCGCTCACCTGGCCCGATTGGCCGCTGAAGCTGCGCACGTCTTCATCGCAGGAAGAAGGCTGCGACCGCGATTTCTCCGTGCTCACGAAACGTGCGCGCGGCGAGAACAAGATCGAAGCGCTTGAATGCGTGCATGTGGAATGGCATCGCGGTCAGGACGGCCGCATGCAGATGGTCGAGATGACGGACAGCACATTCGAGCTGAAGGCTGATCTCGTGTTGCTCGCGATGGGTTTCGTCTCGCCGCACAAACATGGCCTTGTCGATCAGGCCAAGGTCGCGCTCGATGCGCGCGGCAACGTGAAGGCCAATGTGACGGATTACAAAACATCCGAGCAGAAGATCTTCTCGTGCGGCGATATGCGGCGCGGACAATCGCTCGTCGTCTGGGCAATCCGCGAGGGCCGCCAATGCGCCCGCAGCGTGGACGAATTCCTCATGGGTTCGTCGCAACTGCCGCGTTAAAAGACGAACAATCCGATTGTCGCAAGACCCATGACGATCGTCGCGGTCCAGCCCGCGATGGAAAGCGAACGCGGCAGCGTGAATTTTCCCATGATGCGCTTGTTGCGGCCTATGAGCATCATGACGACCATGAGCGGCGCTGCGAGCACGCCATTGACGACCGCGCTCCAGTAAAGCGCCTTGATGGGATCGAGCGGCGTGAAATTGAGCGCCACGCCGCCAAGCGTCGCCACCGCAATCGTCGCGTAGAATGCTTTTGCTTCAAGAGGCGCGCGGTCGAGACCTTCGTTCCATTGGAACATTTCGCTCACCGCGTAAGCCGCCGATCCCGCAAGCACTGGCACAGCGAGCATGCCCGTGCCGATGATGCCCATTGCGAACAAGGCAAAGGCGAAAACGCCGGCGGCGGGGCGTAACGCCTCGGCGGCTTGCGAAGATGTCTGGATATTCGTCACGCCATGCGCGTTCAACGTCGCCGCCGTCGCGAACATGATGAACAGTGCAACGATGTTGGAGACGGCCATGCCGGTCAATGTGTCAACCCGAATACGGGCAAGCTCCGGCCCCGCCTCGCGCGGTGCGATGCAAAGCGGTTTCGTATGGCGGCGGCGCTGTTCCTCCACTTCCTGACCCGCCTGCCAGAAAAACAGATAGGGACTGATCGTCGTGCCGAGCAACGCCACCATCGCCGTCATATGCGGGCCGTTGAATACGAATTGCGGAATGAACGTATCGTGCAACGCCTGCGCCCACGGCACATGCGCCACGAATACGACCGCGACATAGGCGAACAGCGCAAGCGTCGTCCATTTGAGGACGTTCGCATAACGTGCATAGGAGATGAAAATCTCAAGGAGTATGCAGGCGACCGCGAACACGAACGCATAGAAAAGCTTCGGCCCGCCGATGAGGAGGCCCAGCGCCGCCCCCATCGCCCCGAGATCGGCCCCGAGATTGATGATATTGGCAATGAGCAGCAGGAGCACGACGATGCTCATGACAGGCCGCGGATAGTGCCGCCGCAGATTCTGCGCGATGCCGCGGCCCGTGGCGCAGCCGATTTGCGCGCTTACGGCCTGGATCGCGGTCATGAGCGGAAAGCTGAACAGCATCGTCCAGGCAAGGCCGTAGCCGAATTGCGCGCCCACCTGGCTATAGGTCGCAATACCGCTTGGGTCGTCATCGGCCGCGCCCGTTACAAGGCCGGGGCCGAGGCGTTTCAGGAATTCGGATTGCATATCGATTCGCACAATGGTTTGAGGTAACGCGCGTCGAGCATAATTCGATCCCCTAATGCGAATCTGCCGGTTTGGGCGGCTTCCCGGACATTTAATTATATAGCCCGAAACGCGCGGCGTTGCGTCTAACTAGGTGTAGGCTGTTGCGCGGTCCGAATGCCGCTGGCGGGGAATGGTGGACACCGACTCCCATCGTGAAGATGCGCGCGACGTGCGGCCCTCTATGGCCATGTCGGATATCGACATCTGGTTCTGCCGCGAGGTGCTGCCGCTCGAGGCGACGCTCATGCAGTATCTGCGCCGCAATTGGGCGAATGCGAGCGACATCGCCGATCTGCGGCAGGATGTTTATATGCGCGTCTACGAAGCCGCGCAGAAGCAGCGCCCCGATTCCGCGAAATTCTTTGTGTTGGCGATCGCGCGCAATCTGCTCATCGATCGCGTGCGCCGCGCACGCGTGGTCCCGATGGAGACGGTGACGGATCTGGAGGCGCTCGCGGTCGCATCGCATGATGTCGGCGCCGACCGCATCGTGATGGCGCGCGATGCGTTGAGCCGTCTGCAAACCGCACTTGAGCATCTTGCGCCGCGTGCGCGCGAGGCCGTGCTGCTCAGCAAGGTCGAAGGGCTTTCGCGGCGGCAGATCGCGCAGCGCATGGGCATCGCCGAAGACACGGTCAAACATCATCTCGTGAACGGTATGCATGCGCTGGCCGAGCAATTGTATGGCGCGCTGCCGGATGCAGCCCGGAGGAAATTATGAGCGGGCAGCAAAGCGAGGCCGACGCGATGGATGTGGGGTTTCAGGCGGCAACATGGCTTGAGCGCCGCTATCACGATGCGTGGAACGAGGCGGATCAGGTGGCACTCGACTCCTGGCTCGCGCAATCGCTTGCACATCGTATCGCATATCTGCGTTTGGAAGATGCTTGGCGTTATGCGGATCGTCTTTCCGCCCTGCGCAATGTGGCGCATGACATACCAAGGCGGGCGAATCGTAGACGAACAATCTTCCGCGGCATGGCGGCGTTCGCTATCGTTATCGCCGCGATTGGCGTGGGCGTTGCCGCCTATCTCAACGCGCCGCACGAACAGGTCTACACAACTGCAGTCGGTGGGCATGAGCATTTCGCGTTGAATGATGGTTCGCAGGTCGAACTCAACACCGACACGGTTTTGCGCCTGTCGGACAGCGCTTCGCGCCGCATCGTCACGCTTGAAAAGGGCGAAGCGTATTTTCAGGTCACGCATGATGCGAAGCGGCCGTTTGTTGTGATCGCCGATGGCGAACGCATCACCGATCTCGGTACGAAATTCCTTGTGAGGGCTTATCCGCACAAGGTGCGCGTCGCCGTGTTCGACGGCCGCGTGCAATTCGATCCTGCGGCAAAAGACGGAAACAAGCGCACGGCGCTGCTGACGGCGGGCGATGTGTTGCTCGCGACGAACAATTCGCAATCCGTGCAACGCAAAAGTACCGCGTTGCTTGCGAAAGATCTCGGCTGGCGGCAGGGCGTCATCACGCTCGACAATACCGCGCTCGCCGATGCTGCGGCTGAGTTCAATCGCTACAACACGAAGAAACTCATCGTCGCCGACAGCGAGACCGCGCATCTGAAGATCATGGGCACGTTCCGCGCGGACAATGTCGGCGCCTTTGTCAGTGTCGCGCAGGATATTTTCGGGCTTCGCGTCGAAAACAGGAATTCGGAGACGGTGATCTCGCGCTGAACGGCGAGCGCCACATGAGGAAAGCAAAGAGGGGGATATGAGAAAAAACACCACATTGAAGGCGGCACTTCTGTGCTGCGCCGCTGCGACGATCTTCGCAAGTCCGGCTTGGGCGACGCGGTTCGATATCCCGGCTGGCGATCTCAAAACGGCGCTTGCCGATTACGTGACGCAAACCGGCGCGCAGCTTGCGGTCTCCGCCGATGCCGTGAAAGGCGCACACAGCAACGGCGCGCGCGGCGATCTTTCGAACGACGATGCGCTCGAACATATTCTCGCAGGCACGGGCTTCGTTGTGCATCGCCATAGCGGCTCGATGGCGATCGTGCGCGGCAATCAGCAGGCCGACGATACCGTCGAGATGCATCTGGCAGCAGCGCCTGCGCCGGCGGCATCCGGATCGCCGCTCGAAACCGTGACGGTCACGTCGTCGAAAATCGGCGGCGATGTGCAGAACATTCCCATTTCGATCACGGCCATGTCGCAGGAGCAATTGACGCAGACGCAAACCGCTGGCGGCCCCGATCTCGTCAAACAGGTGCCGAACCTGACATTCTCGAAAACCAATTTCACCGGCTACAATATCGAAATTCGCGGCATCGGCACGCAGGCGATTTCGGTGACGACCGATCCCGCCGTGGCCGTTGCGCTGAACGATATTCCGTTCATCCGCAATCATTTCTTCGAGCAGGAATTCTACGACGTTTCGCAGGTCGAAGTTTTGCGTGGACCGCAGGGTACGCTTTACGGCCGCAACGCGACGGCGGGCGTCGTCAACATGGTTTCGGCCAAGCCAACCGATCAATACGAAGCGATGGCGTCGGTCGATGTCGGCAATTACAGCAACCGCCGCCTCGAAGGCATGCTCAACATTCCCATTGTCGGCGACAAGCTCGATCTTCGTGTTGCCGGCGAATGGACCAAGCGCGACGGCTACACCTATGACACGACGCTGCAACAATCCGTCGATGGCCGCGATCTGTGGTCAGGGCGCGTTTCGCTGGGATTCAAGCCGTTCGAGAATCTGCAGGCCACGCTGGTCTGGGAACATTTCAGCGAGGATGACGACCGCCTCAGAAGCGGCAAGGCGCTTTGCCAAACCGATCCCGGGCTTTCTTCCATCAATGGTCCCGCCGGCCTTGTCACCAATATCGACATCACGGGCCGCGCCTGGACAAGCCAGGGCTGTTTGCCGGGTTCGCTTTATGCGCCGTCCTCCTATCAGGCGCCGAATGCCGGGGCTATTCCCTTCATCGCGGTGAATGAATATGTGTTCGGTCTCATGCCGCAGGGTTTTGATCCCTATGGCGGAATCAAGCAGTCGCAGGATTTGCGCGTGATCGGGTCGGCGATCATGCCCAGCTATCGCGCCAAGAACGACACGGTGGAATTCAACGCCGGTTACACCGTCACACCCTCACTGCTGCTGACCTCGCAGACCGGCTACAACAAGGACTTTCTCTATTCGACCGAGGACTACAACCGCTTCGACACGGTGCCGGGCGCGTTCCTGAGCAGCGATTGGGGCGACACGACGGGCCCAACTTGCGATCCGCAGCTTGGATGTTCGGACCGCATGCTCGCCGAGGACGTGTCCCAGGAACATGCGGAGCAATTCTATCAGGAAGTGCGGCTTGGTTCGAATTTGGATGGGCCGCTGAATTTCAACCTCGGCGCGTCCTATATGCAATATCACACGATTGAAGATTACTATGTGTTCTTCAACGCGATCACGGTGCTTACCGAAGCCTTCAATGGCGGGCCTATTCCCATGGATCCGTTCGACGGCGCGGCGGCCAATATATGCGGACCGCAGCCTGCCGACCCCACCACGCTGGGCGCGTTTGGCCTCGGTTGTGCATATGTTGATCCCAATCCACTCAACAAGATCAACGGACAGGGCCACAATTATTTCCGCAGCCAGAACCCCTATCGCCTGCATTCATGGGCGGGTTTCGGAGAGGTCTATTATCAGGTGACGCCGGACGTGAAGCTCACGGGCGGCCTGCGCTGGACGGATGACCAGAAAAGCTTCACCGAGATTCCAAGCTGGACGATCGTCGCCGGCGAGGGCTATCCGGTCACAGGCGTGCTCAACCAGCAATGGGAAGAATTCACAGGCCGCTTCAACGCGACCTGGACGCCCAAGCTCGATTTCAGCGATCAATCGCTGTTCTACGCATCCTATTCGCGCGGTTACAAAGGCGGCGGCGCCAATCCGCCCGGCGTGATTTCCGTGCTGGCCAATGGCATCCAGTTCGATTCACCGAGCGACCTCACGCATCCGCTCACCTTCAAGCCCGAATTCGTGGACGCTTACGAAATCGGCACGAAGAACATGTTCCTCGACGGAACGATGACGTTGAACGGCGATATCTTTTACTACAGCTATCAGAATTATCAGATTTCGCAGATCGTCGATCGCACCTCCGTCAATCTGAACTTCAACGCCAACGTCAAAGGCGCGGAAGTGGAAGGCACATGGGAGCCCGTTCCCGGCTTGCGCTTCAATCTCGCGGGCGGATATGAAAACACCGCCCTTGCCAATGGCTCGAATGCCATCGATTTGATGGACCGCACGGCGGGTCATTCCGACTGGCTCGTCATCAAGCCGTTCGTCTCGCAGACGTCGAATTGCATCATTCCCACCTATGTTGTGAATGAAGACATATCGGCGTGGCGCGCGCAAAGCGGCGGCAACAATTCTACGCCTGCCAGTTCGATACCCGGCAACACGCTGCAATATTACGGCGACGGCAATTCGATCCTTGCGCGCATCTGCTTCAACACCTATTCGCTCGGTCTCGATCCGGGCGATCAGGCGGGCATTACCACGGGCTTCGATCCGGCGACGGCGCCCAATGGCGGCGCGGGCTTCACGAAAGACCTGAGCGGCAATCAATTGCCCAACGCCCCGCCCTTCACGCTTTCGCTCGGCGCGCAATACACGATGTCCGTGAGCGAGGATTGGGCGGCGACGGGGCGCGTCGATGGCTACTGGCAGGGCAATTCCTTCGCCCGTGTGTTCAACGACAAGCCTTACGATCAGCTTCACGGTTATACCAACGTGAATCTCT
>DATHQA010000206.1:0-2345 GCA_035483375.1 Rhizomicrobium sp.
GATAGGTGTAGTCCGCATGGCCGGGGCGAAACTTGTCGCGGATCGCGTCGTAATCTTTTGAACGCGCATCCATGTTGTCGATCATGAGCGCAATCGGCGTGCCCGTCGTCGCTTGCGCCTTCATGCGCTCGCCCTGAAACACGCCGGAGAGGATGCGCACGCGATCCGGCTCTTTCCTCTGGGTCACGAATTTCGATTGGCCGGGTTTGCGGCGGTCGAGATCGGCCTGGATGTCAGCCTCGGTGAGCGCGATGCCGGGCGGGCAGCCATCGACCACGCAGCCGATGGCAGGCCCGTGGCTTTCGCCAAAGGTCGTCACGCGGAAGAGGTGGCCGAATGTGTTGTGCGACATGGATGTGTTCTAGGAACTGCGCCGCGGGGCGTCAAACGGGGTCGAGGCGGACGACCTCGCCGCCGCGCACCCGAAACACGACTCCCTGCGGTTCGTCGAGCGCGGACATCTGCTGCCCCGTAAGTCCTGCAAACAACCCGCGCAGGATGCGCGTGAAGGCGCCATGGCTGACGGCAAACGTGTCGGCGGTGAGGCTTGCGATCCAGCTTTCGGCACGCGTGGCGACGTCGGCGTAATTCTCGCCGCCGCCCGGCACGCGCACATTCCACTTGTCATGGCCGCGTTTCTCGAACATCGCGGGATCGAGCGCGCGGGCTTCGTCATCGGTGAGACCGTCCCATGCGCCGAGATTGATCTCCTCGATGCGCGCATCGGTCGAATAATCCTGCGGCGGAAGGTGAAGCGTCGTACGGATGATCTCCATCGTCACGCGCGCGCGATGCAGGGGGCTTGTGACACAGGCGAGATGCGCGGGATCGCTTACATTGCGCGCGAGGATGTTGCCGATGGCCGTGGCCTGTTCGCGGCCCTTCGCCGTCAGCGGCGTGTCGATCGTGATGCCCTGGAAGCGTTTTGCGACGTTCGCTTCCGTTTCGCCATGCCGACAGAAATAAAGCGTGAGCCCCCGAGCGAGACTAAGCGCCATCGGATTTGGATACCGCGATATCGGGCGCGTCTTCCGCCTTCATGCCGACGATGTGATAGCCCGCATCGACGTGCAGGCATTCGCCGGTGACGGCGGCGCCGAGATCGGAGAGCAGGAATAGCGCCGCCCCGCCCACATCCTGCGCCGTCACATTGCGGCGCAAGGGCGAATTGTATTCGTTCCATTTTAGGATATAGCGGAAATCGCCGATGCCGGCCGCCGCGAGCGTCTTGATCGGCCCTGCGGAAATCGAATTGACGCGGATATTTTTCTTGCCAAGGTCTTCGGCCATGTAGCGCACGCTCGTTTCGAGCGCGGCTTTGGCGACACCCATCACGTTATAATGCGGCATCACTTTCTCGGCACCGTAATAGGAGAGCGTCACCATGGAGCCGCCATTCGTCATCATCTTTTCGGCGCGTTGGGCCACGGCCGTGAACGAATAGCAGGAGATATTCATTGTCATCGCGAAATTGTCGGCCGTCGTATCGACGTAGCGGCCCTTGAGTTGCTCGCGATCCGAAAACGCAATCGCATGCACGATGAAATCGAGCGAATCCCATTTCTCGCCGAGCTCCGCGAATACCGCATCGAGCGAGCCTTGGTTGGTGACGTCGCAATCCATGAGAGCGGCAGGATTCAGCGGCGCGACGAGCGGCTCCACGCGCTTCTTGAACGCATGGCCCTGATAGGTGAAGGCAAGCTCCGCGCCCGCATCGGCCAGCGTCTGCGCAATGCCCCAGGCAATCGAGCGCTCGTTCGCCACGCCCATGATGAGCCCGCGCTTGCCAGCCATGAGATTGTTTGCGGCCATGTGTTCACTCCGAGTTGGGGTCCATCTAGCGGGGTGAGGCCGAAAGGACAAGGAAGGCGTTTAAGGCCGCAGTTTCACACGCGGATCGTAGGCGGTCTTCCAGCCTTCCGCGAATTTGCGCAGGTCCGAATCGGGCTGGTCGGGCAGGTTGACCACAAGCCGCACATAGAGATCGCCCGCGGCCTCCCCGCCATGGGCCGGGATTCCCTTGCCCTTGAGTCGCAACGTCGAGCCCGTGTTGGAATTGGGCGGTATGGTGAGCGAAACGGTTCCGGTGAGCGTCGGCACGGGAATCTTGCCGCCGAGCACGGCTTCTTTCAGTGAAACGGGAAGATCCATGCGTAAGTCGCGGCCATCACGGACATAATAGGGATGAGGCGCAACAGAGATTCCGATCATCATATCGCCGGCGGGCCCGCCTGATGCCCCCACGCCGCCCTGGCCCTTGATACGGATTTGCTGGCCGTCCTTCACGCCGGGCGGGATCTTCACATCGATCTCGCGGCCATCGGGCAGCGCCACGCGGCGTGTCC
>DATHQA010000207.1:0-13922 GCA_035483375.1 Rhizomicrobium sp.
TATGAGGCGAAGCTCATAATGCGAAAGCGTTTCGACGCCCGCAAGCCGCGCGCGCAAACGTTGGCCCACCATCTCGCGATCGCCGGGATGGATCATCGAATTGGGATCGCGCGAATTCTGCATGCTTTCGGCGGTGTCGGCGTAGCCGATCATGCGCGCGAACGCATCGTTCACGAACACCACGCCCGTCTGGTCGATGACGACGATGCCCTGCGCCGAACCTTCCACGATGTTGCGCATCTGCGCTTCGGCTCTGCGCGTGGCTTCGGCTTCGTCGCCGCGCAAATGCGCATCGATGTTGCCGTCGGCGCGCTTGCGCAGGGACAGCGTGCAATTCGACCAGCGACCGCTTGCGCGCACCCAGCGCAGCGCAAGCGTCGTTTCGTAGCTTTCGCGTTCGCGCACAAGCGCGAGATTGGTTTCGTAAGCTTCGAGATCGCGCGCATGAATACGCTGCGTGAGCGGCGCGGCTTTCGCGACATCCTTGATGAGCCATTCGCCGGAGACCGGCGAGCCGGTCACATCCAGCACGATGCCGTTGCCGTCCAGCACAAGGTCGGCAAAGCCTGCAAGCAGATGATCTGACGCGACAGCGTTCATCGCCACATCCCCGGGCGCAAAGCTGACACGAGTCTGCTTCTGCGCCCATGGTTAATGTAGCCGATGGGTCGTTAAGGACCTTTTACAGCGAGTTGTAAGAACTCGTTTACACCCTTGCCTTGGGTTGTAACTCTATCCGACGACAGGCTTATCCTGCAGGCGCGCCATGAATTTCTGCGTTTGCTCGCCACCCATCGTGTAGTGCCGCGCGGTCCCGAAATCGGCGATCTTCGACCAATATTCGGCGACCGTATCGGCAGTCGCGCCATGGCCGAGATTGATCCCGTCCGTCTCCACGAGCTGGGCGGCGGCGAAAATGCCCGCGCCCGCCGTCAGGATCGTGCCGGTCGGCGCGTCCTCGCTTGCGAGATAGACGACGCCCGGCGTCACGAACTCGGGCTTCAGCATGTCGAGCATTTGCGGCGGCATGAGGTTCTCGGTCATGCGGGTGGCCGCCACGGGGCAGATCGCATTGACCTTGATGTTATCCTTCGCGCCTTCGAGCTTCAGCGTGTTCATGAAGCCGACAAGGGCGAGCTTCGCCGCGCCGTAATTTGTCTGGCCGAAATTGCCGTAAAGGCCGGTGGAGGAGGTCGTCACGACGATACGGCCATATTGCTGGTCGCGCATGATCTGCCACAGCGCCTTGGCGGGCTTCACCGTACCCATGACGTGGACGGCCATGACGGCATCGAAATCCTTGATCTCCATTTTGGAGAAGCTCTTGTCGCGCAGGATGCCGGCATTGGCGATGAGCACGTCCACGCGGCCATAGGCATCCATCGTCTGCTTGACGAGATGGGCGACGCCCGCATCGTCGGTGACAGACGCGCCATTGGCGATCGCCGTGCCGCCCGCATCCGTGATCTCTTTCACGACTGCTTCGGCAGCGGCGGAATTGCCGCCCGAGCCGTCGACGGAGCCGCCGAGATCGTTGACCACCACCTTCGCGCCGCGCTTGGCGAATTCCAGCGCGTGCGCCCGGCCCAGGCCTCCGCCCGCGCCCGTGACGATGACGACCTTGCCGTCGTAGCGAATGGTCATGAAAAGCTCCTTGGATTTGGGGAATTTGGTGGGGCGGATTGATGGCGGATGCGGCTTTGCCGGTCAAGCGGCGGGCCTCGTGATAAGCCGCCGCAGTGCCAGGCTCGCGGGTTTTTCTATGAGGGCGGTGAGGCCTGCGCCCGCCGCGATGCAGGCGGCGAGCAGGCAGACGGCCTCGATGTTATGGACGGTCGCGTTGCCATTCCAGGCGGGCGGATAGAATTGGCGCAGCGTGCGCAATGCCTGCAGCAGCGGGTATTGCACGAGATAGATCGCATAGGACCATTCGCCGAGCGCGAGCAGCGGGGTGGTGCGCATGAGGCGCGCGAGCCAGCCCCGGTCGAAAGCGAACAGGAACACGAAGCTCATCACGGGCAGCGCGACCATGAGGTCTTTCTGCGTGCGCGCCGGGCCTTCGAAATAGATCGCGATGAGAAGAGCCGCGAGCACAGCCATTTGCGCGACCGTGAGCAGCCAGTCGGGAATGCGGATGGAACTGCGGCTCAGCGATCGGAAGATCACCGCGAATCCTATGCCGGCCGCGAAGCCCGCAGCCCCGCGATAGATGCTGTTGTGAAAGGTCAAATCGAGGCCTTGCGTGGATGTGGTGAGCAACGCCGCCAATCCGGCCGCACCCGCACCCACGAGCAGAAGGCCACGCAAGAATCCGCCGCGCGAAAACGCTACGAAAACCGGGAACAGCAGACACAACAGGAATTCGACGCTGACGAACCAGCTCGGCGCATTCCACGAAAGAAACGGATACAGATTCCATGCCTGCACGAGCGCGAGGTTCGCGGCGAAGGTCGCGCCCGTCACGATGGGATGATAGGGCTGATCGAAGACCGAAACGAAACCGAAATGCGCGGCGAGCGTACGCGCCACGACAACAATCACGGCAAGCAATAGCAACGTCGCCAGATGCAGCGGATAAAGCCGCGAAAGCCGCGTGGCCAAGAAACGCAGATATTCAACCGGCCGCCACAATGTGTGCGCGCGTGCGCCATAGGCATGGATGAGCACGAAACCCGATAGCGCGAAGAAGAACTCGACCCACAAATAGCCTTTGCCGATCGGCGCATCGAGCACGCGCGTATGGAAATAGCCGGACTGCTCGCAGAAATGAAACAGCACAAGGATCAGCGGCGGCAAAGCCCGCGCGCCCGCCAATGCGCCAATCTCTTTGGGTGCACCTGACATTGACCCCCAAACTCAAATGTCATGGCCCGCCGGAGTGCGGGCCACCCAGGTGACGTGTACTCTATGCCGAAGAATTTCTCCGCTTAATTTTCGAAAGATTAGCAGGCTTCAACTGGGTGGCCCGCACTCCGGCGGGCCATGACAATGAGGTTTAGGTGCGCCCGCGATCCGCATAAGATGCGCAAGGGGAATCGATGACATCTCATCTTCAATCAGGCATCGGTATTGTAGCGATCCTAGGAGCAGCATGGCTGTTCTCCGAAGACCGCCGCGCTTTTCCATTGCGCACGGTTGCGGCGGGATTGGTGTTGCAGGTCGTGCTCGCATTGCTGCTGCTCGATGTGCCGGTCGCGCGCAATGCATTGTTCGCGCTCAATGGCGTCGTCGATGCGCTGACGCAAGCGACGCGCGCAGGCACTTCGTTCGTGTTCGGTTATGTGGGCGGAGGCACGCCGCCTTTCGCACCGACGAACCAGGCAGGCCTCACCAATTTCGCGTTTCAGATCCTGCCGCTCGTCATCGTGATCTCGGCGCTTGCGGCGTTGCTTTGGCATTGGCGAATCCTGCCCGTCATCGTGCGCGGTTTCGCATTTGTGTTGCGCAAATTGCTCGGCATCGGCGGTGCGGTGGGGCTGGGTGCTGCGGCCACGATTTTCCTCGGCATGATCGAAGCGCCGCTTTTGATCCGCCCCTATCTCGCGCGGCTTTCGCGTTCGGAATTGTTCATGCTGTTCACCGTGGGCCTCTCCACCGTCGCGGGCACGGTGTTCGTGCTTTATGCGAGCATTCTCCAGCCCGTCGTGCCCGGCGCGCTGGGTCACATTCTCGTCGCCTCGATGCTGTCGCTACCCGGCGGTATCCTCATCGGGCGCATCATGGTGCCGGGCAAAGAGGAAACCGAAGCCGTCGCGGCACCCGGGTTCGAATATCGCTCCAGCATGGATGCGGTTGCGCGCGGCACCGCGGATGGTTTGCAATTGTGGCTCGGCATTGTCGCGATGCTGCTTGTGATGGTCGCGCTTGTGGCGCTCGCCGACATCATCCTGAAGCATCTTCCGCAAGTCGCGGGCGCGCCGCTGACCGCCGAGCGCATATTCGGCTGGGCGTTTGCACCATTTGTGTGGCTCATCGGAATCCCGTGGAAGGATGCCGCGACCGCAGGCTCGCTCATGGGCGACAAAACGATCCTCAACGAATTCGTCGCTTACTTGAAGCTCGCTGCATTGCCGGCAAATGCGCTCGATCCGCGGTCGCGTCTCATCATGCTTTATGCGATGTGCGGTTTCGCGAATTTCGGTTCTGTGGGAATTCTCATAGCGGGCGTGGGCGGCCTCGTCCCCGAACGCCGTAGCGAAATCGTACCGCTTGCCTTGCGCGCACTTGTCTCCGGCACGATGGCGAGTGCGCTGACCGGCGCGATTATCGGGCTGTTGCCGGTGGGGTGAGCATGAATGCCTCCGCCAGCAACTCATAAGACCTTCGCCGCGACGCATAATCATAGGTGATCGTCACGACGGTGAGTTCTTCGGCGTTATGTGCGTCGGCAAGCGCAAGCAATCGCATGCGCACCTGTTCCTTCGTGCCGACGACGGAGCGTTTCTGGATCGCGCGCAATAGCGCCGCTTCCTGCTCCGTATACGGATAATCGAGCGCTTCTTCCGGCGACGGAAACGGGATCGGCCGCCCGGTCAGCAATCGCACGGCCCACAGATTGCGCGAAGCCGACAAGCGTTCAGCCTCTTCATGCGTCTCGGCCACCAATGCCGCCACGCCCATCGAAAGCGTGGGCCTTGCGCACCAGGCGCTCGGCTTGAACCGCGCGCGATATTCCGCACACGCCTCTTCGCTTCCTTCGCTGTTGATGAAATAGGCATGGCTGAACGGCAGGCCCAGTTCCGCCGCATAGATCGCGCTGTGAACGCCCGACCCAAGTAGCCACATCTGAGGCCGCCCCGGTCCCATCGGAGTCGCATGGATGCCGCGATAAGGATGGCCTTCGGGGATCGGCACGCCCGCCGCATCGTCGAGGAATTGCCGAAGCAAATGCACCTGGCTCGGAAACGCATCGATGCCCCAGCCCTGCGGCCCCGCCTGCAAGGCCATCATCGTGCGCTGGTCCGAACCGGGCGCGCGCCCCAGCCCGAGATCGATGCGGCCCGGCGACAGCACTTCCAGCATGCGGAACTGCTCCGCCACTTTGAGCGGACTGTAATGCGTGAGCATGACCCCGCCGGAGCCGACGCGGATCGTGCTCGTCTCGGCCGCAATCTTGGCGATCAAAATCTCGGGGCAGGAGCCGGCAAAGGACTCGCTGCTGTGATGCTCGGCAAGCCAATAGCGCCGATAGCCTAGCGCCTCGCATACCTTCGCAAGCTTAACGGTCTCGGCCACCGCGGCAGAAGCATCCCCACCCTTGGGGATCGGCGATTGGTCCAATACTGAAAGTTGCAACATGTGTTTCAAAACCAAGCATTTGCTGGAAATTAATCATTACCAAACATGGTGCTCCCAGAACAAAACACCAAGGCCGGGGGATGCTCGACAGGGAGCAGGTCATTTTCGTGCCGCCCGACGCGCGGGAGCATGCGCGCGGCCGCATCGAATTTGAAGAGATCGAAAGCCCGCTTGTGCGCCGCGGCTTCGAATATTGGCAGCGGCTGCGCGATGGCAGGAATTTTCCCACCCGTTCCGACCTCTCGCCGCGCGAGATGGGAAACCTGCTGCGCAATGTCGTGCTCATGCGCGTGCTCAATGACGGCGAGGACTATGAATTCCGCATTGTGGGCGATGCGCATGTCATCGCGCACGGTTTTTCGATGCAGGGCCTGCGCATTTCCGATGTGGACGGTTTCTCGCCCGGCTATGGCGGGGTGCTGAAGCGGCTTTACGACCGCGTGGTGCGCAAGGGCGAGCCTTATGCGCTGCGCGGCTGGCTCGAACGCGGCGAGAAGCACAAGAAATACATCTATACCGAAAGCGCCTTCATGCCGCTGGGCACGGGCGAGGCGGTCGATCACGTCTTCACCGTCTCGGTCTATGTGCCGCGGGATATGTACGAGCCGGTTTAATTTTCGTCGCATCATCACACATCATGTCACGGCCCGCCGGAATGCGGGCCGCTCAGGTGAATTTGTCGAGATGGTGCAGAACCCAACTGGGTGGCCCACACTCCGGTGGGCCATGACAGTGAGGGGATGATTCCGTTCAATGCGAAACAGCTTTAAGGTACGTCTCTGAACACAAGAGGCTTGGCCCATGGCGCTCGACATCGAAACGCGCACGCAATTGCTCGAAACCATCCGCCGCTTCGTGCGCGAGACCTGCGTGCCGCTCGAAGCCAAGGTGTCGGAGGAAGATCGCGTGCCCGATGCCGCGATCGACGGCATGCGCAAGCTCGGCCTGTTCGGCCTTTCGATTCCGGAGGAATTCGGCGGCCTCGGCCTCACCATGGAAGAAGAAGTGATGGTGGCCTTCGAGCTGGGCCAGACATCGCCCGCCTTCCGCTCCGTCATCGGCACGAATGTCGGCATCGGCAGCCAGGGTGTCGTGATGTTCGGCACCGATGAGCAGAAACGCGAATGGCTGCCGAAACTGGCGAGCGGCGAAGTGGTGGCGAGTTTCGCGCTGACCGAGCCGGAAGCGGGTTCGGATGCGTCGTCGCTGCGCACGACCGCGATCCGCAACGGCGACGACTATGTCGTCAACGGCACGAAGCGTTTCATCACGAATGCGGGGCGCGCGGGCATGTTCACGCTCATGGCGCGCAGCGATACGTCGAAGAAAGGCGCGTCGGGCATTTCCGCGTTCATCGTGCCCGCCGCGACGAAGGGCATTCATATCGGCAAGTCTGAAAAGAAGATGGGCCAGCAGGGCGCGCATATCCATGATGTCGTGTTCGAGAATGCGCGCGTGCCGGCGCGGTTGCGCCTCGGCGCGGAAGGCGAAGGCTTCAAGGTCGCGATGCAGGTGCTCGATCGCGGGCGCTTGCATATATCCGGCGTGTGCGTCGGTGTGGCGGAGCGGCTCATCCGCGAATGCGTGACTTACGCACGCGAACGCAAGCAATTCGGTCAGCGCATCGGCGATTTCCAGCTCATCCAGGCGATGCTCGCGGATTCGAAGACGGAGGCTTATGCCGCGCGCTGCATGGTGCTCGACGCTGCGCACAGGCGCGATGCGGGCGAGAATGTCACGCTCGAATGCGCGGCCGCCAAATATTTCGCTTCCGAAATGGTAGGCCGCGTGGCCGACCGCGCCGTGCAGATCTTCGGGGGCGCGGGCTATGTCGCCGATTACGGCATCGAGCGGTTCTATCGCGATGTGCGCATCTTCCGCATTTATGAAGGTACAAGCCAGGTGCAGCAACTCGTCATCGCGCGCAACATGCTCAAGGGCGATTAGAGCTACATCGTCGGATTTGTGCCTGTAGCGCCGCCGTGAAATAGGCCCTGCAGCGATTGATTTTGTTTCGGCGGAGCGCTCTGTAGAATCACTCTGCTATTTGGGATGCTCACATGGGCGTCATAGTTCATGGATTCTGCGCTTGGCGGATTTTGCTGCGCGCTCGATGGATTCGCGGAAGCGAGGGATTTGCAATAGGCATCGTTGCTTTTATAAAAAGCTAACGACGCGCACTGTTTTTCATTTTCCAATATTTCCATGTTGTAGTTCAGAACGGCATTGCAGAAATCCGTCGCGGCATTTCCGGTACGTGGATATTTACCGTTCTGTTGTGCAGGGACGCCACTCGCCGGACTATGTCCATCAGTGGAAGTGTCTCCGCCATCGGCAATATATGTGAAGCAGATGGATAGAGTATTATCCTCATTGATTGTTCCCATCGTGATCGCTTTTACCGCATCGGCTACAGCCGACAGCGAATCACTGGGTTTAGCATTTTGTGAGTCTCCGCCGTTCTGGTTGTTCTGTCCGTCCGGAGAGGTTGGTTGATTCTGTCCGTTATGTCCGGGCGAATTGTGGGCAGCCGGAGTTTGAGACTTGTTTTGTGTTGCAGTCGCCGCTGCTGCAACAACGAAATCAGCCGGTATGATTTCAGGATTCGAATTGGTCCCGTTTATTTCGTTGCGCGAAATTTTCTTTGCGTTTTTAGCACTATTACCTTGCTGGGAATTGCCGTTCTGGTTGCCGCCGTCGGCAGGCTTAGGCGTAGGAGGAGTGACCGTGATAGGGGTCGCGTCATTTTTCGCGCCCGCAGCGTCCGTAAGCTGTTCGACCGCCAAATAAGCCAGCGTATTTGTGGTCATCCGTCTCAGCATGACGTCATAAACCCAGCGCTTGATGCCGCCATTGGCATAGGCTTCGCAAAACCGATAATAGGCGTCGCGCAAAACTTGGATACTCGGTGTGCGGATACCGATGGTGGCTGCTTGTTCGCTTGTTCCGCCTGTTACACCAATATTGATCCCGTTAGGCGCTTTTGCCTGTGCGTCGAGGTAAGCTGCATAGGCCGCGAGAGCATCGGGGCTTGGCTCCGCGCAGACAATCTCGCCTGTTGGTGAGATGCCGATGTTGTCTTTGCCTACAAAGACCGCGCGCTGTTTGGCGTCCACCCATTGGCTTTTGCCGTCCGATAGGTTGAATTCGCGATGGATCGAATTCAAGTTGCCGAAGGTCGTGCAACCGCCGCAGCTCAAAGCGAAGATCGATAAAGCAAATACAGTCAAATAGTTACGCATCGTATGCCCCCTCGAATATTGGAATTCGTTCGAGATTGGAGTGATGAATATTGGAACTTTGATACAACTATAAGACGAACTCTGCAATCTGCACATTAAAAAATTGTATGAAAAACGCCCGCTTGCTTTGGACCTCATTGTTTGCGACCGGAATAGGATGGATTTCCTCGTTGGTCTTTGGAGATGGCTTCATCCTGCTTCTGCGGCATGTTTTGCCGCCGGGCTGATGCTTGCTGCCTGCGCGCCGATGGAAGCGCCACGCGGAACAGGCGATACGATCCCACATATCGAGAACGACGCTTTCGTCACGCGTGATGGCTTGCGGCTGCCTCTGCGCCACTGGGATGCTGAGAAGCCGAAAGCGGTCATTGTAGTCCTGCACGGCATGAGCGATTACTCGAATGCGTTCGCGATGCCGGGGCCTTATTGGGCCGAGCATGGTATTACGATACTCGCATATGACCAGCGCGGCTTTGGCGCCGGTCCCCACGCAGGCGAATGGGCGGGTGCGGATGTCATGCGCGCCGATCTCGACGATTGCGTGGATGCCGCGCGCGCGAAATATCCCGGCGTTCCCGTCTATGCGCTTGGCGAAAGCATGGGCGGCGCAGTGGTGCTGACGGCGCTCGCGAGCAGCACGCCGCCGCATGTGGATGGCGTCATTCTCGTAGCACCCGCCGTGTGGTCGCGCGAGGACATGCCGTTTACTTATCGCGCGGCGTTGTGGACCGGCGCGCATACGATTCCATCGGTGCATGTCTCGCCGCCGCGTACGCTCAAGATCCGGCCGTCCGACAACATTCCGATGTTGCGCGCGATCGGCCGCGATCCCCTGTTCCAGAAGGAAACACGCGTCGATGCGGTGTGGGGGCTCGTCAATCTCATGGATGACGCGCGAAACGCACCATCGCATCTCGATCATGTGCCGCCGATTTTGTTTCTCTACGGCGCGCATGATCAGGTTATTCCGGCCAAACCCACCGAGGCCGTTATCGCCGCCCTCGGCTCACGCGCCGAAGTGCATCTCTATCCCAACGGCTATCACATGCTCCTGCGCGATCTCGACCGCGCATCGGTGTGGGATGAAGTCGTGCGTTGGGCTATGCGCAATGCAAATGAGGCAGTTAAATAGGACATGGCTTGCGGCAAAGGATGGCTTGCGGCAAAGGATGGCTTGCCGAGCCGTGGCCCGCGGCGACCGGCCCGCCTTCGCCTTTCAGGCTTCGGCGCGGCAGCCTTCGCTCGCCGCGCATCGATATCGGAGTAGTGGCTTGCCGAGCCGTAGCTCGCGGCGACCGGCCCGCCTTCGCCTTTCAGGCTTCGGCGCGGCAGCCTTCGCTCGCCGCGCATCGATATCGGAGTAGTGGCTTGCCGAGCCGTAGCTCGCGCAGCGAGCGAAGGCTGGTGGGCGCGACAGGGATTGAACCTGTGACCCCTCCCGTGTGAAGGGAGTGCTCTCCCGCTGAGCTACGCGCCCGGCCCAAGGATGGGGATCCGGTCCCGCTATGTAGCGCCTCCGGCTTTCACGTCAAGCACGGGGCCATCAAAGAAGCCGTTCAATAAGGCTTGGAATCTCCGCGAAATCGTCCGTCACGGCATCGGCGCCCAGCATATGCGCGGGTTCGGGCGTATAGCCGTAGGAGACGAGGATCACGGGCCGCCCCGCAGCGCGCGCGGTCGCCACATCGGTCGCGCTGTCGCCGATCATGATCGCGCCCGCGCCGGGCCCGCCAAGCTCGGCCACCACATCGTGGAAGATGCGCGCATCGGGCTTGGTATAGCTCATGCGCCCCGCGCCATAGACGGCGCCGAAATGCCGGTCGAGGGAAAGCGCGGGCAGCAGCAGATCGGTCAATTCCTGCGGCTTGTTCGTGAGCACGCCCATGCGCGCGCCCGATTGGCCAAGGCGCGTCAGCGTCGTGTCCACACCGGGAAACGCCTTGCTCGCCACCGCGATATTGGCGCGGTAATGATCGACATAATCGGTCACAAGCTCGGTGATGCGCTCGGCCGACACGGCATCGCCTGTCATCTTGAACGCCTCGGTCATCATCGTGCCCGCGCCGAAACCCACGAGATGGCGCAGATCGTTATAGACGACCTCGCGCCGCCCCTCGCGGATGAGGATCGCATTGAGCGCGCCGAGCAGGTCGGGCGCCGTATCCACGAGCGTGCCGTCGAGGTCGAAAATAAGGGCGGGCGAGCTGGTCATGCGTCTCGTTGGCGTAGAATGATGCTGATTTGGCGGCAACAATGCGTCGTAATTCGTCATTTTGCCGTTACGAAGCCGGGGGTTATCCGAGAATCGGAGGCGTGGGGCAAGAGGCAATGCAAAGCGTGGAAGCCCTATGACCGATCAGCGCGCAGCGATCATCCTTGCGGCAGGCCAGGGCACGCGCATGCGCTCGGCTCTGCCCAAGGTGCTGCATCGCGTGGCTGGCGTGCCGATCCTTGGTCACATTATAGATGCCGTGCGGGCGGCGGGCGTGCAGCGCATCGTCGTCGTGACGTCGCCCGATGGCGTGGCCGTGCGGGATTATGTGGCGGGCGCGGGTGCGGAAGCCGTCATCCAGGATCGCCAATTGGGCACGGGCCATGCCGCGAATTGCGCAGCGGGTGCGCTGGCTGGGTTCGATGGCGCGGTCGTCGTCACTTATGGCGACATGCCGCTCGTGACGGCGGAGATTTTCGCGGAGTCGTTTGCCGCGCACGAGAAGGCGGGCATGGCGCTCGTCGCGTTCCAATCGCAAAGCAAGGCATATGGCCGCGTCATCGTGGGACGCGATGGGCTGCTCGACCGCATTGTGGAATATAAGGACGCGAGTGAGAGCGAACGCACGGTCACGCTGTGCAATGCCGGCATTCTGGCGGCCGATGCGAAAGCGTTCTTCCGCTGGGCTTCGCAATTGAAGAACGACAATGCGCAGAAGGAATATTACCTGACCGATATTCCTTCGTTCGCGAAAGCGGAAGGCATCGGTTGCGCCGTGGTCGATGCGGATGAGGAAACTGTCATGGGCGTGAACAGCCGTGCCGAATTGGCGGCCGCCGAAGCCGCGATGCAGCGCCGCTTGCGTGCGCGCGCGCTGGAGGCAGGCGTCGGCATGATCGCGCCGGAAACCGTATTCCTTCAGGCCGATACGGTGTTGGAACCCGATTGTCGGATCGGGCCCTATGTCGTGTTCGGTCCCGGTGTTGTCGTGCATAGCGGCGCGGAGATCCGTTCGTTCTCCCATCTCGAAGGCGCGGCGGTGGAGAAGGGCGCGATTGTCGGGCCGTTTGCGCGGCTGCGGCCTGGCGCAAAGATCGAAGAGAATGTTCACATCGGCAATTTCGTCGAGGTGAAGAATGCGCGCATCGAGAAAGGTGCAAAGGCGAACCATCTCACTTATATCGGCGACGCGCGTGTCGGTGCTGGCGCGAATATCGGCGCCGGCACGATCACGTGCAATTATGACGGCTTCGACAAGCATTTCACCGATATCGGCGCGGGCGCGTTTATCGGCTCGAATACCGCGTTGGTTGCGCCCGTGAAGATCGGCGATGGCGCGAATGTCGGTGCGGGCAGCGTCGTGACGAAAGACGTTGCCGCCGATGCCCTTGCCGTCGAACGCTCGCCGCAACGCGAGATCGAAGGCTGGGCGAAGAATTTCCGTGCGAAGAAAAAAGCGGCCAAGGCCCAGAAGGAAATAAAATAATGTGCGGCATTGTCGGTATCACCGGAACCTCCGAAGTCGCTCCCATCATTCTGGAAGCGTTGCGAAGGCTCGAATATCGCGGCTACGATTCCGCAGGCATCGCAACACTCGTGGGCGGCGAAATCGAGCGCCGCCGTTCGCCCGGAAAGCTCGACCGTCTCGGCACGCTACTGCACGAACATCCGCTGCACGGCCACACGGGCATCGGCCATACGCGCTGGGCCACGCATGGCAAGCCGACCGAACTCAACGCGCATCCGCATGCGTCTTCGCGCGTGGCGCTTGTGCATAACGGCATCATCGAGAATTTCCGCGAGCTGCGCGACGAGCTGCTCGCGCGGGGCCACAAATTCCAGTCCGAAACCGATTCCGAAGTCGCCGTGCATCTCGTCACGGATTATCTCGATCGCGGTTTCACGCCCGAGGACGCGGCGAAGGAAGCCGTGCGCCGTCTCACGGGCGCCTATGGCCTTGCGATGATCTTCAAGGGCGAGGAACGCCTGCTTGTCGGCGCGCGCAAGGGAAGCCCGCTTGCGGTGGGTTATGGCACACACGAAGCCTATCTCGGCTCCGATGCGTTCGCGCTCGCGCCGTTCACGAACCGTGTTTCGTATTTGGAAGATGGCGACGTCGTTGTGATACGCGGCAGCGATGTTGCGATCTTCGACGAAGCGGGCAGACGCGCCAATCGTCCCGTTATTATAACAAGCGCATCGACGGCGCTTGTCGATAAAGGCGGCCATCGCCATTTCATGGCGAAGGAAATTCACGAGCAGCCGGAAGTCATCGGCCATACGCTGGCGCATTATCTCGATCCCGCGGGGCCTGTCGTTGCGTTGCGGGAAAAAGGCCTGAACGAAACGCTCGCCAACACATCGCGTCTCATGATCTCGGCTTGCGGCACGGCGTTTTATGCAGGGTTGGTCGGCAAATACTGGTTCGAGAAACTCGCACGCCTGCCTGTCGAAGCCGATATCGCGTCGGAATTGCGTTATCGCGATCCGGTCTATGCGAAGGACGGCGCTGCGCTGTTCATTTCGCAATCGGGCGAGACGGCGGACACGCTGGCGGCGCTGCGTCACGCGAAAGCGAACAATCAGCGCACGCTTGCCATCGTCAATGTGAAGGAAAGCTCCATCGCGCGCGATAGCGATATTGTATTGCCCACATTTGCAGGGCCGGAGATCGGCGTCGCCTCGACAAAGGCGTTCACGTGCCAATTGTCGGCGCTGGCGGCCCTTGCGATTGGCGCCGGCCGCGCGCGAGGTCTGCTTTCGGCGGATGAGGAAAAAAGCCTATGCGCCGCGCTGCTTGAAACGCCGCGTCATATCGTGGAATTCCTTAAGCAGGAATCGAAGATCGAAACGCTCGGCCAGGAAATCGCGAAAGCGCGCGATGTGCTCTATCTCGGACGCGGCGTGAATTTCCCGCTCGCGATGGAAGGCGCGCTGAAGTTGAAGGAAATTTCCTATATCCATGCCGAAGGCTATGCCGCCGGCGAAATGAAGCACGGTCCCATCGCGCTTATCGATGAGGACGTGCCCATCATCGTCATCGCGCCGCATGATGCGATGTTCGAGAAGACCGTCTCCAACATGCAGGAGGTGATGGCGCGCGGCGGCAAGGTCGTGCTCATTTCCGATGCGAAGGGGCTGGCGCGTGCGGGCGCGGGCGTGTGGCAGAC
>DATHQA010000208.1:0-2992 GCA_035483375.1 Rhizomicrobium sp.
GCGCAACAAGCGATCACGGCGCTGACGAAGATCTTCAATCCGCGGGGCATTCATGCGGGCCAGACATTCGAAGTGACGTCGGTGCCGGATCAGCAGCCGCAGCAATCCGATGTGCATCAGATCACGATTATCGAGCCCAACGACTCGGTGAGCGATCAGGACGATGTCGCAGACGCGACGGTCGAGCCCGAAGCGCCTGTCGGTCCCGGCAAGCTTCTGTCCATCGCATTCTCGCCCGCGATCGGCCACGACATCACAGTGTCGCGCGGCGCGGATGGCGTGTTCGCGACGAATGAAGTCGTGCAGACGCTGCATGCGCAATATCACCGTGCGGGCGCGACGATCGACTCGAGTCTCTATCTCGCAGCGATGCAAAGCGGCATTCCGGCGGAAGTCGTCGTCGAAATGATACGCATGTTCTCATATGAGGTGGACTTTCAGCGCGATATCCATCCGGGCGACACGTTCGAAGTGTTCTACGACACCTATTACACGCCGAACGGCCAGCCCGCGAAGCAAGGCGATATCGCCTATGCATCGATGAAGTTGAAGGATCGCAGGGTCACGCTTTATCGCTATCAGCCGGATCCGAACGAGCCCGCCGATTACTTCGACGCCAACGGCCAAAGCGCGAAAAGCATGCTCATGAAAACGCCCGTAGACGGCGCGCGCATCTCATCGGGCTTCGGCATGCGCTTCCATCCCGTGCTCGGTTACACGCGCATGCACAAGGGCATCGATTTCGCCGTGCCGGTCGGAACGCCCGTGATGGCGGCAGGCACAGGCACGGTGGTGAGCGAAGGCCGCCTTGGCGGTTACGGCAATTTCCTGCTGCTCGATCATGGCAACGGATTCAAGACCGCTTACGGACATCTCTCGCGCTTTGCGACGGGCCTGCATGCGGGCTCACGCGTTCGTCAGGGACAAGTCGTCGCCTATAGCGGCAATACGGGCATGTCCACTGGCCCGCACTTGCATTATGAAATCCGCATCAACGACGTCCAGGTCAATCCCACAACCGTGAAGGTTGCGACGGGCCGCAAGCTCATGGACAACGAACTGCGCAACTTCCTCGTCGCGCGGCTGCATGTCGATGCGCAATTGGCGTCCATGCCGCTTGAGGCGAAGATTGCGGACGCAACGAGCGATCTACGCGCGGCGAAGCAGTAAATATCCAATTCTTTTTCATCTCCCCTTTATGGGGAGGTTGTTTTAGTGCAGCGCCTTGCTTGGCGAGCGCTCGATCGCGACATCGTCATCGATGCTCGCGAATTCGACGCCGTCGATCGTGAGCCCGGATTTGCCGACGCCGACGCTTATCTTGTGCCCGTCGCCGATCTTGCCTTCGAGCAGCAATTGCGCGAGCGGATCCTGCAAACGCCGCTGGATCACGCGCTTCAACGGCCGTGCGCCATAGACGGGATCGTAGCCCGCATCGGCGAGCCAATCGCGCGCCTTTTTGTCGAGCACGATCTCGATCTTGCGATCCGCGAGCAGCGATGTGAGGCGCTCTATTTGAATGTCCACAATCTTGTCCATGTCCACGCGGGAGAGGCGATGGAACAGGACGATCTCGTCGAGACGATTCAGGAATTCCGGCCGGAAATGGGCGCGCACCGCGCCCATCACTTGCGCGCGAACGGCCGATGAATCCTCGCCCGATTGCGCGGCCATGAATTCCGAACCGAGATTCGATGTGAGGATGATCACCGTGTTGCGGAAATCGACCGTGCGGCCCTGCCCATCCGTCAGGCGGCCTTCGTCGAGCACCTGCAACAGCACGTTAAACACATCCGCATGCGCCTTTTCGACTTCGTCGAACAGGATCACCTGATAAGGCCTGCGTCGCACCGCTTCGGTGAGCGAGCCGCCTTCTTCATAACCCACATAACCCGGCGGCGCGCCGATGAGCCGCGAAACGGAATGCTTTTCCATGAATTCACTCATGTCGATACGCACCATCGCGGTGTCGTCATCGAACAGGAACGACGCGAGCGCTTTCGTGAGTTCGGTTTTGCCGACGCCGGTCGGACCAAGAAATAGGAAAGATCCAATAGGCCGATTGGGATCCTGCAGACCTGCGCGTGAGCGCCGCACCGCATTGGCTATTGCACGCACCGCTTCGTTCTGGCCGACGACACGTTTTTCAAGCGAGGCTTCCATGTGAAGCAGCTTTTCGCGCTCGCCTTCGAGCATCTTGTCCACGGGAATGCCGGTCCAGCGCGAAACGATCTGCGCGATATTCTCCGGCGTTACGGCCTCATTGACGGACGCGTTTTTGTTCTCGTCGATCGCGCGGATTTTCTTTTCGAGATCCGGAATGACGCCATAGGTAAGTTCGCCCGCGCGCGCGAAATTGCCGCGCCGCTGTGCGACCTCCACTTCCTGCCGCGCTGCGTCGAGTTTTTCCTTCAGACTCTGCACGTCGGAAACGGATTTCTTTTCCTCAAGCCATTTGGCCGTGAGGATTCCGGATTTTTCTTCGAGCTCCGCAAGCTCTTCTTCGAGCGCGACAAGACGATCCTTCGACGCCTTGTCGCTTTCCTTCTTCAACGCTTCGCGTTCGATCTTGAGCTGAATGACGCGTCGGTCGAGTTCGTCCAGTTCTTCTGGCTTGGAATCCACCTGCATGCGCAGACGCGATGCCGCTTCGTCCATGAGATCGATGGCTTTGTCGGGCAGGAAACGGTCCGTGATGTAGCGATTGGAAAGCGTGGCGGCGGCAACAATGGCGGCATCGGTGATGCGCACGCCATGATGAACTTCGTATTTCTCCTTCAACCCGCGCAGAATGGAGATCGTATCCGCTACCGTCGGTTCGGAGACGAACACGGGCTGGAAGCGCCGCGCCAGCGCCGCATCTTTCTCGATGTGCTTGCGGTATTCGTCGAGCGTCGTCGCGCCAATGCAATGCAATTCACCGCGCGCAAGCGAAGGCTTGAGTAGATTGGATGCATCCATCACGCCATCGGCTTTACCCGCGCCAACCAGC
>DATHQA010000209.1:0-3850 GCA_035483375.1 Rhizomicrobium sp.
AGCGTAAAATTAGCGCCCGCGCCTTTCTACCCGCTTAAATCCGCCGGAAATAATATTTCAAGCATGCGCGGCGAATTCACCTAAACTTCGTTTTTCCTTGTTGCGCTGCAAAAATTCTCTTGCACGCTTTTGAGGCCTAAAGCTTAATCCCGCGCCAAATCGGGCTGTCGGGAGAGATGTCCATGGCGCAGTCGGCCGAGAAACCATCGCTGGAAGTCTATAAAGACCTTTACGAGATCGGCGAGATTCCGCCGCTCGGCCATGTGCCGAAGAACATGTATGCCTGGGCCATCCGCAAAGAGCGCCACGGGCCGCCCGAGACCGCCATGCAGATCGAAGTGCTGCCGACTTGGGCCCTCGACAGCCATGACGTGCTCATCCTCGTGATGGCGGCGGGCGTGAACTACAATGGTGTGTGGGCAGGCCTCGGCACGCCGGTTTCGCCCATCGACGGGCACAAGAACCCCTATCACATCGCGGGCTCCGACGCGTCCGGCATCGTGTGGGCCGTGGGCTCCAAGGTCACGCGCTGGAAAGTCGGCGATGAAGTCGTCGTCCATTGCAATCAGGACGATGGCGATGACGAGGAATGCAATGGCGGCGATCCGATGTTCTCGCCTAGCCAGCGCATCTGGGGCTACGAGACGCCGGATGGCAGCTTCGCGCAATTCTGCCGCGTGCAGGACCGCCAGCTCATGCCGCGCCCGAAGCATCTGACATGGGAAGAGAGCGCCTGCTACACACTGACGCTCGCCACGACCTATCGCATGTTCTTCGGCCACCGGCCGCACATCCTGCGCCCCGGCCACAACGTGCTCATCTGGGGCGCGTCAGGCGGCCTCGGCTCCTTCGCCGTGCAGCTTTGCGCTGTGTCCGGCGCGCATGCGATTGGTGTCATATCGGACGAAACCAAACGCGACTTCGTGCTTTCGCTCGGCGCCAAAGCCGTCATCAACCGCAAGGATTTCAATTGCTGGGGCCAGATGCCGACCGTCGGCACACCCGAATATGATGCGTGGACGAAAGAAGCGCGCAAATTCGGCAAGGCCATCTGGGACATCACGGGCAAGGGCAATGACGTCGACATGGTGTTCGAGCATCCGGGCGAATCGACGTTCCCGGTCTCGTGCCTTGTCGTGAAGCGCGGCGGCATGGTCGTGTTCTGCGCCGGCACCACGGGCTACAACATCACGTTCGATGCGCGCTATGTGTGGATGCGCCAGAAACGCATACAGGGCAGCCATTTCGCGAACCTTTATCAGGCCTCGCTTGCGAACCGGCTTGTCGTGGACCGCCGCATCGATCCGTGCATGTCCGAAGTGTTCTCGTGGAACGATATTCCCCGCGCCCACACGAAAATGTGGAAGAACGAACATCTGCCGGGCAACATGGCGGTGCTCGTCAACGCGCAGCGCCCGGGCCTTCGCACATTCGAAGACGTGGTCGAAGGCGGGAAGGGCTGACATAATACCCTCCGCTTGTCATGGCCCGCCGGAGTGCGGGCCACCCAGGTGATGAAAGACTCGTTGCGCCGCGTGGACACGCAGCGGATGGGTGGCCGGGTCAAGCCCGGCCATGACGAATGGGTATAAGGGGGAATTCTCATGTCGGCTTTGGCAAGAGCATCCGGTCTATGCGTGGTGTTTGCAGCCACCACAGCCTTCGCAAACACAGACATCACGATCACCGACAAGGATGCGGGCAAGACGATCATGGTCTCGCCCGGCGACTCGTTGACCGTGAATCTGCCGGGCAGGCATGGCGAAGGCACTTGGCGGCTCGATGGCGACCTCACGCCTGAACTGACGCTGTCCGGCCGCACGATGGAATCGGTCGCGGTGCCGGATGCGCCGGAGACAACCGATTTCTCCTTCATGCCACGCGTTGCGGGCACCGTCACGCTGAAGACGAGCTATGCGAAATCCGGCGCGGACACCGCGCCTTCCAACACCTTCACCGCTACCGTGACGGTCAAATAATTACTTGGTGATCGGGTGGCCTTGCGCGTCGTCATCGCCCGAAATGTCCATCTTGGCGAGTTCGGCCTGATGGGCTTTGCAGAACGCAATCTGTGCGGGCGAGGTTTCGGGGGCGAGCTTGGGGGCTGAAACGGGATATTGCGCCGCCACGCTTGCCGACATGAGCACGAGCGGCAGCACGGCCACGTCGTTGGCATTCAGCCCCTGCTTCGTGAAAAACGCCATGAGGCGGGGATGGCGCATCATCTTGGCCTCCGTCGCGGCAAGCGTGGGATCGTGCTCCTCGCCGGATTTTTCGGCCTCGGTCTTCAGGCTCGGATCAGCGGCGGCGGCCTTGTTGAAGGCTTCCATCGCGGACTGGTATTTGCGGATCTTGTCCATCGACAGCGTATAATTGCGCATAATCGCCGCATCGGCAGGCGAAAGATCGCCCGCACTCACCGACGTTGCCGCCAGCATAAGCGCGCCGCAAAGACCAAGCACACAGGCAAATTTCATGGGATTTTTCCCTTTCGACAGCGTTTCCAGCGGGCGGATTAAGACCAGAGCGGCTTTGTTTCGCAAGCATCACCCGGCGGGTTTCGTTTAGGCGCTTGGCGCTTTATGGTCCGCGCCCGCAACATTTGACCCTGAAGCCATGAACACCAACGCCCTCATCGTGCCCCATCTTCTTGCCCGCTGCGACGAGGCTGTGCTCGCCGCCGAAGGCCTGCTGGCCGCCGCGAAAAACTCCGTCCGCGAAATCGTGAGCGAGGACGGGAAAATCTCCGCCGCCAAGCTCGATCGCGAACAGCGCGCGGCGCACGGGCTTTCCTGGCTGGCCACGAATGTGGAAGCGCTGCGCCAGATGGCGCGTTGGGCGCGCGGCCTGCATCACGCCCACAAATTCGGCGAGATCGAGCAGCTTCTGCTGCAGGCGGCATTCGGCGAATACCTCGCCCAGATCGTGGGCGGCATTCCCATGAGCCAGAACGAGATCGTGCGCCCTTACGATCTCGGCCTCGGCGATGACGAGATCGCGGGCTTCTGGAACGAGACCGTGCGCGAGTTGGTCGCCACAGGCAACAGACCGGAGATCCGCACGGCCATCGGCGAATATCTCGCGCGGCATCAAGGCGCGATGACGATCGGCGATCCCGGCCTTGACGATACGATGGGCATGATCCGCGAACAATTCTTCCGCTTCGCGAGCGAGAAGGTTACGCCCTTCGCGCATCAATGGCATTTGAAGGACGAACTCATCCCGCTCGACGTGATCGAGGAATTGTCCGCGCTCGGCGTGTTTGGTCTCACGATCCCCGAAGAATTCGGCGGCGCGGGTCTATCGAAAGCGGCGATGTGCGTCGTGTCGGAAGAATTGAGCCGCGGTTATATCGGCGTGGGCTCGCTTGCGACACGTTCGGAGATCGCAGCCGAACTCATCCTCACGGGCGGCACGAAAGACCAGAAGGAATATTGGCTGCCGAAAATCGCAAGCGGCGAGAAATTGCCGACGGCGGTGTTCACCGAACCGAATGGCGGATCGGACGTCGCCGCATTGCGCACGCGCGCGGTGCGCGAAGGCGATACGTATAAGATCTACGGCAACAAGACATGGATCACGCACGCAGCCCGCGCCGATGTGATGACGCTGCTGGTGCGCACCAATCCCGATGTTGCGGGCTATCGCGGGCTTTCGATGTTCCTTGCCGAAAAACCGCGCGGCACGGAGAAGGAAATGTTTCCGGCGCATGGCATGAGCGGCGGCGAGATCGGCGTGCTCGGCTATCGCGGCATGAAGGAATATGAAATCGGCTTCGACGGGTTTGAAGTGCCTGCCGCGAATTTGCTGGGCCGTGAAGAAGGCCAGGGCTTCAAGCAATTGATGCAGA
>DATHQA010000210.1:0-2739 GCA_035483375.1 Rhizomicrobium sp.
TTCGGGTCGCGCTTCGGTTGATGTCCAGGCATGGGAAAATTCGTTTTTCCATCAGTTTGCGATCGAGAACGAGCTCGCAATTGCCGGTGCCCTTGAACTCTTCGAAGATGACTTCGTCCATGCGGCTGCCGGTATCGATCAGTGCGGTCGAGATGATCGTGAGCGAGCCACCCTCTTCGATGTTGCGGGCCGCACCGAAAAAACGCTTGGGACGCTGCAACGCATTCGCATCGACACCGCCCGTCAGCACCTTGCCCGATGAGGGCACAACGGTGTTGTAGGCGCGGCCCAGACGCGTGATGGAATCGAGCAGGATCACGACATCGCGCTTGTGCTCGACAAGGCGCTTGGCTTTCTCGATCACCATTTCGGCGACCTGCACATGGCGTGACGCGGGCTCGTCGAAGGTCGAAGAGATCACTTCGCCCTTCACCGAACGCTGCATATCCGTCACTTCTTCCGGGCGTTCATCGATGAGAAGCACGATGAGATAAATCTCGGGATGATTGGCGGTGATGGCTTTGGCGATGTTCTGCAGGATCACCGTCTTGCCGGTGCGCGGCTGGGCGGTGATGAGCGCGCGCTGGCCCATGCCCTGCGGCGCAACGATATCGATGATGCGGCCCGTCTTGTCCTTGATCGTCGGATCTTCCAACTCCATCTTCAGCCAGCGCGTCGGATAAAGCGGCGTCAGATTGTCGAAATGGACCTTGTGCTTGATCTGCTCGGGGTCTTCGAAATTGATCGTGGAAACCTTGAGCAGCGCGAAATAGCGCTCGCCGTCTTTCGGTCCGCGGATCGGGCCTTCCACCGTGTCGCCTGTGCGCAGGCCGAAACGCCTGATCTGCGACGGGCTCACATAGATGTCGTCGGGACCTGCGAGATAATTCGCTTCCGGCGAGCGCAGGAAACCGAAACCATCCTGCAAGGTTTCGACCACGCCCGTGCCCGTGATCTCGACATTGCGCTCGGCCAGTTCCTTCAGGATCGCGAACAGCATGTCCTGCTTGCGCATGGAGGATGCGTTCTCGATCTCGAGTTCTTCGGCGAAAGCGAGGAGGTCGGCGGGTTTTTTGGATTTGAGATCCTGCAGTTTCATCGCCTGCAGGCCGGATTGCACTGTCATGGGTAAAGCACCTGATACGCTGTTGGCGGGAAGAGTCCTGTGGCCCGGTTCTCGTTCAACGCCGGGTCAATGGAGGTTGTCGGATTCGCTTCGCCGTGCCGGACTTTGGCCCGTTGCCGTTGCACGAAGGCGCAAAACGGCGCGCGGCGATAGGGGGAACACTCGTCTTATACATCGATTTGAAGGCGATGCAAATATGGACCAAGGCCATGCTTAAAAAGGCTTTACGACGGCGAGGATGACGATGGCGATAATGAGAAGCGCCGGCACCTCGTTGATGATGCGGTAGAAACGCTGGGTGCGCGCGTTCGCGTCGCGCGCGAAGGTCTTTACGCATGATGCGTAAAACCCGTGGATGCCGCTCATGATAAGCACGAGGACGAACTTCACCTGGAACCAATGCTGCTGGTCGGCGCGCGTGAGTGCGACAAGTGTGAGCCCGAACATCCACGTCGCGATCATCGCCGGGTTGATGATGAGCCTGAGAAGTTTCTTCTCCATCACCTTGAAGCGTTCTGAATCGGAGGAGCCGGGCGCCGTCTCGCAATGATAGACGAACAGCCGCGGCAGATAGAGCATGCCCGCCATCCATGAGATCACCGCGATGATGTGGAATGCTTTGATCCACAGATAGAATTCCTGCGATTTTAAAAGCCCGGACATTCGCTATTCCCCATATCCGCATTGCGTGAGATTGCGCGGGCATAAACGGCCCGTGCCGCATGTGACGGGCACATCGCTCGCAATCGCGCGTTCGACAAGATCGGCAAGCGCGCCGATGAATTGCGGGCGAATGCCGACCGTCGGCACACGCAGATAATCCGGCACGCCCGCTTCGTGCGCAAGCTTGGCATATTCGATATCGAGTTCGACAAGCGTTTCGGAATGCTCCGACACAAACGCGATCGGCGCGATGACGATGCCTTTGCCTTCGGCGCCTGCGCGTTTGATTTCTGCATCGGTCGCGGGCTCGATCCACGCCAGCCGCCCCACGCGGCTTTGATAGCACACGCGCCAGTCGAGATTTTCTATCCCCAGTTTCTCCACAATCGCTTCGGCCGTCTGCTCGACCTGCCATTGATAGGGATCGCCGCGCTCCACGATGCGTTTGGGCAAACCATGCGCCGATAGCAACAGCCGATATTGCGCGCCCGGCTTCGCCTTCGAGAAAGCTTTGCGGATCAATTCCGCCTGCGCCTCGATGAAGCCTTCGTTTATCGGATAGCAGCACACACGCGCTTCATGCGCGCCGGGATTGGCCTTTCGCCACGCGGTCAGCGAGGAACCCGAACTCGTCGTCGAGAATTGCGGATAAAGCGGCAACAGAACGGTCTTGTCCGGCTTCCAGGCGCGCAAGTCGCGCGCCGCATCTTGCGCGAAGGGCTTCGTATAGCGCATCGCGATGAAGCTTTTCGCCTCATGTCCGCGTGCCGCCAGCGATTGCTCCAGCGCGCGGCCTTGCGCCTCGGTTTCCTCAAGGATGGGCGAACGGCCCCCGATCTTCGCATAGATCTCATGGGCGATAGGCGCGCGGCGGCTTGCGATAAACCACGCAAGCGGCAACCGCAGCGGCGCGGGCAATTGGATAATCGCGGGGTCCGAAAACAAGTTTC
>DATHQA010000211.1:0-4142 GCA_035483375.1 Rhizomicrobium sp.
CTGCCCACGGGTGCTGCCTCCGTGATTTCGTTCTTTGCGGTGTCGGCGTTCGGGCGCGTGCCCGCGATGCTGAATTTCACCGCCGGTGCGGCCGGCATCAAATCCGCGCTGAAGACGTCGCAGATCAACCGCATCGTCACCGCACGCAAATTCGTGGAGCTGGGCAAGTTCGAGGCGCTTATTGAAGAACTCTCGCCCTTTGCTGAGATCGTCTATCTCGAAGACGTGCGCGAGAACCTTTCATTGCGCGACAAGGCGATGGCGGCGGCCGGGACGCTCGCGCCGAGCCTTATTGCCGTGCGCCCGATGAACGATACGCCCGCGGTGATCCTGTTCACGTCAGGCACGGAGGGTGAGCCGAAAGGCGTTGCATTGAGTCACGCCAATCTCGTGGCGAATGTCGAACAGGTGCGCGCGCATATTCCGCTGTTCAGCAATGACGTGTTGTTCAATCCGCTGCCGACATTCCATTGCTTCGGATTGACGGTCGGCGCGCTCATGCCGCTGTTCCTCGGCATCAAGGTCGTGTTTCATCCGACGCCGTTGCAGCCGCATGAAATCGTGCGGCGCGTGCGCGAAACAGGCGCGACCATTCTTCTGTCCACCGATACGTTCATGTCGCAATATGGCCGCGCGGGCGGCGAAGGCGATCTTTCAAGCGTGCGCATGGCCGTGTGCGGCGCGGAGCGGCTGCGCGATGAAACACGTGCCCTCTTGCGCAGGAAATACAATATCGAATTGCTCGAAGGTTACGGCGTGACGGAAGCCTCGCCTGTCGTAGCCGCGAACCAGCCGGGGGCGAACCGCCCGGGCACGGTCGGCCGGCTCATGAAAGGCATGGAATACAAGCTTGAATCCGTCGAAGGCATTCCAAACGCAGGCCGCCTCATCGTGCGCGGACCGAATGTGATGCTCGGTTATATCGATCCCGAAAAGCCGGGCATCATCATGCCGCCGAAAGGTGGATGGCACGACACCGGCGATGTCGTCTCCGTCGATGAGGACGGTTACATCCAAATCCGCGGGCGGCTCAAACGATTTGCAAAGATCGGCGGCGAAACGGTTTCACTCGCGGTGGTGGAAAGTTGCGCGTCCGCCGTGTGGCCCGATTTCAGCCATGCCGCCGTCGCCGTGCCCGATGGACGCAAGGGCGAGCAGATCGTGCTCGTGACCGACAGCCCGGATGCGGATCGTATCCATCTGCTCGGTTGGGCGCATAATCACGGCGTGCCCGAACTCGCCGTGCCACGCCGTATCGTGCATGTGAAAAGCGTTCCGGTGCTTGGAACCGGCAAAACCGACTACGTCCGCGTGCAGAAATTGGCGGAAATCGGCCTTGTCCCGCCTGGGGACAGTTGAACGCTGCGTTAATAAAGCATTTCGCCCTTCCGGTTTATATGTTTAGGCTGCGGATTCTGTTCCTGGGCGTGGGCGGCGAATTGATCTACGAAGCGTATCAAGCGCGAGAGGATTTTCTCGCACCCTTCCGTGTCGCGGCCGATTTCACGGCGGCGATGTTGCGCACGCCCCATGCGGGACCGCTGGGCAATCTCATGGCGCGTGTGACGGGCGCAAGCGCGGAGCTCGTCTCGCGCGCGAAGCTTGTGCATGAGCGGCCGTCCTATGGCATCGAGACTGTGCGTGTCGCGGGCCGCGACGTCCCCGTGCACGAAGAACCCGTGCTCGATACGCCGTTCGGCACGCTGCTGCATTTCCGCAAGGAAACGCGCGCGCAGCAGCCGCGTGTGCTTATGGTCGCGCCGATGGCGGGCCATTTCGCGACGCTGCTGCGCGATACGGTGAAGACGGTTCTGCCCGACCACGATGTCTACATTACCGATTGGCGCAATGCGCGCGATATCCCACGCGAGCGCGGTCGTTTCGGCCTCGACCAGTACCTCGAAACCGTCATGCTGTTTCTGGAGACGATCGGCGAAGGCGCGCATGTCGTCGCCGTGTGTCAGCCCTGCAATGCGCTGCTCGCGACGACATCGGCGATGGCGCAGATGAACCACCCGGCTACGCCGAGCAGCATGACGCTTATCGCGGGGCCAGTGGACACGCGCATCAATCCCACAAAGGTCAACGAGCTCGCCAACGAACATCCCATCGAATGGTTTGAGAAGAATCTCATCGCGACGGTGCCGGCGCGTTACAAAGGCGCGCATCGCCGCGTCTATCCGGGCTTTGTGCAATTGTCCGCGTTCATGTCGATGAACCTGCCGCGCCATATCCGTGCGCATCTCGATCTGTTCAAGCATGTCGTGAATGCCGAGCATGAAGCGGCTGATGTGAAGCGCATCTTCTACGATGAATATTTCGCGGTGCTGGATTTGCCTGCGGAATTTTATCTGGAGACGGTGGAGCGCGTGTTCCAGAAGCATCATCTGGCGCGCGGCATTTTCGACTGGCGCGGCGAGCGCGTCGATCCGCGCGCGATCAAAAAGACAGCACTTCTCACGATCGAAGGCGAGCGCGACGACATCTGCGCGGTCGGCCAGACGCGCGCGGCGCACGATCTATGCACCGGCATCAAGGCGTCAGCGAAACGCCATCATCTGCAACCCGATGTCGGCCATTACGGCGTCTTCGCGGGCCGCAAATGGGAAAAGTTCGTCTATCCCCAAGTCCGCGCGCATATCGCTGCGAGCGATTGAATTTTGTTATTTACACTTTACCTGTGGGCATAAGTAAAAAATAACCTCGCTTGCATTGTACCAATTAGGAGGAGCGCCAGCAGGTTTTGCATCGGCGTGCATCTTCACAATCACATCTTCACCAGGCTTAACAAACGGAATAGCTTGCGGCGGCATATATGTCGTGTTTGTCGTCGATGTTCCATATGCGGTAGCCGTATTGCCATAACCATAAGCAGTTGCATTACCAGTAGTATACGAAGTTGCTGTTCCGGGGAGGACAACCGCTCCGCCTCGTGACGTGTCGCGATCGCCCACTATTTCAAATGATACAAAATGTCGTGCCATAGTTTCTTGTGCAGCTTTGACAAGTACATAATTTTGAATTGTTGCTGGATCCGTAAATCCGTTTCCTCGACCGCTTATTCTAAGCGTATCATTATCAATCTGTGTGGCAGAAACGCCGCCTCTAAGTCCCATGCTTTGGTACGGAGTAGCGCAACTCACCAAAACAGCTGTAGTACAAATAGCAAAGCCAAGCGCGGCAAATTTCATGATGCCCCCCGCGATTCTTCGCTAGCCACTATACAACTTAAAGTTCACTTGCGAATTCTTTAGCTATTAGTTTGCCGCAGTGTACTTACCAGACAAATGCTTATCCCGGCGACAGGCCAGGATTGTAAGGCGCTGCGGGGGCGGAAGACGGGCCGTAATCCGGCGTCTGCTCCTGCCGGCGCGGCACGGGCGTCATCGGCACGTCGAATGTGTCCGGGTACGCATCATCGAGCGACCAGATATCGAAATCCGACGGGATCGTGCCGCCTGCATCGATCCAGCCCTGCTTGGAGCAATGGATCTGCAAATCCTCGTCGCTTGTGACCTTGGCCTTGCCCGGCGTGATGACATGCCAGGTGCCGTCCTCGCTGGACAGGATGCAGTCCGCCCCTTCGGTCGGCGTCGTCGAGACCGCGATGGTCTGCTCCGAAGGCCCGAAAATGGTGGAACACCCGGCCAAAGCAAGGCCAGCGGCGGCGACCGCGACGACGGCAAATCTCATTGGTAACCCCATTTTCGACGGCAAATCGCCGTTTCCAGCCAACCTAGACGGAGTCTGCCCCGCCCTCAACGCGCCTTTGGCCGCCCTGCCTCGAATTATTTTCAACTTCCGTATAGGGGACTATTGCATAGTGTGAAGTTGATGCTAGATTGAAGTCCGTAATAGTAAGGGAGGCGGAAGAGGGCGCGTATGCAGGACACGGTTTACACGCGCAAATTCCGTAAAGAGCTCATGGCCGGGCTATCTTCGCTCGTTGTGCTGGCTGTTCTCGCGCGCGCAGGACGCGAGATGTACGGCTACGAAATCACCAAGGCCGTGAAGGCCGAGGGTGAAGGCGGACTCATCTTCAAGCAGGGCGCGATCTACCCCGTCCTGCGCTCGCTCAACACGCTGGGCCTGCTGGACAGCCGGGTCGAGGCTTCGGCCTTCGGTCCGCCGCGCCGCTACTA
>DATHQA010000212.1:0-6386 GCA_035483375.1 Rhizomicrobium sp.
GGCATCGACCCAGAAATCGTTCTGGAAGCTCCATTTGAGCTGGGCTGCCTCGCAGTGCTCCACGATGTGGCGCGTATTGTGGTTGAGGCCGATGATCGTGATGGTCTCCGGCCCCGTGTCGGATTGGCTGCACCGCACAACGACGCCATAGGCGTTCCGGTCCACAAGATCATAGACATAGTGATAGGTGCCCTGCCCCGAGGCGGCGGCGTTGGGCTGATCCGGAAAGGGGCCTTGGAAGCCATCGAGATTGTGAGGCAGCCCCACCGTACGCGTGACCCGGCCGTTACGGGTCGAGAGGCTGATCTGACCGCCCAGCCATTGCAGATCGTCGCCTGAGGCCCCCGTCAGGACAAACAGGCCTTCCATACTGCCGCCAAGCCTGACGCCGAGCGTCGCATAGGGGATCGAGACCACGCGCTCGCGCGAGATGGCGTCGTCGCCGAATTTTCCGCTGATCTGGGCGTAGAGGAGCTTGCCGATGCGCACCGTATCAGATTCCTTGCCGGACTGGCATGAGGCGAGCGCCAGCGCGAGCGGCAGGATCGCGAGAATGCCAAGGCGCTTCATCATCGCATCACATCCGACCATTGCCGGTCTAGATCTCCTGCGGAAGACGTTTGCGTCATGTCGTAAAGGATCGCATCGTTGTCGAGCGGCTGCCCGCCGTCGCGCAGGATGGGTCTGAGATCGACTTCCTCTGTCGTCGCGGTTCCGAACGGCACACCCCATTCCAGCGGAATGACGACGCGGATACCCTTGTCGAAACTGCCCTCGCCGAATTTGCTAAAGGGCACATTCGTGATCGTGAACCACGCGCCGATGAGAATGCCCGTCTTGAAGCGGCGATAGAGTTCGAAAGTGCCGCCGTAATCGCCTGCGAGATAACGCCCGCCGCGCAGCACCGCCGTCAGATCGTAGACCGGCGTCTGATAATAGAGCGAAACGTGGCCCGTCAGGATATGATAATTCTGAAATCCGAACAGGTCGTTGAAGTCGCGTTTGTAGACTTGGAACAGATCGGCATCGAGCGCCCAACGTTCGTTTGTCGGGCGATAGAGCACTTCGCCGCCGGCGCCGCCGAACATCGTTTCGATGTAACCCGCCGTGACGCGCGCATAAACCTCCGACATGAGCTTCTTGTAATAAGTGAGCGTCAGGTCGTCGATGCCCGTCGAGCCTTGCTTCAGATAAAGCGAATTGTCGCTGCGCACATGCGGCAAAAGGCTGTTGCTTGTGCGCTTGATGGCTTTGAAGCCGTTATAGAATTCCCACGTCGCCTCACTGTCGAGCGCGAGGCCCGGCAGGAGATCAACGTGCGTAGAACCGCTTAAGCCGACGCCGAAATAGGTCGGATTGTCGGGATCGAACAGATCTTCCGCCAGCGACGGGAAAATCGACCATTGAAAACGCGGATAGGAATCGCCGTCGGGATAATCCGTTTTCGGATCGCCATCGGTAAGGATCGTCGAGGCCCATATTTCAGCAGGTGTCGCCGAATGGCGGCCGAGCGCGTCGATTTCCGTGCGCGGGATCGTGACCGTCGTCTCCGGCATGCCTTCCACGCTTGTCGTGATTTCGAACGCGGCGATCGCGGGCGGCGCCGAACCCGAAAGTGCGCGCAGCGTGCGGCTGATCGCTTCGGCATCGCGCAGATAGGAAATGTTCGAAATCTCCACCTTCACGATGAGATGATCGATCGTGATACCTTCGACAATGATATTTTGATCCTCGATCGATTTGCGCATCGCAGCGATGACGTCTTCGCGCGTGGGGACGGCGACTTTCGCAGGCAACACATTGCCCGCATCCGCCGGTTTCTCGCCTTGCGCATTGTCCGCAACCGTCACGTTCGTGAAATGCGCGCGCCAGGGATCTTTATCGAAATCGCCGTTCTGCATTTGCAGCGCGGCCGCGACCGCCTCGACTTCCTCTTCGGAGCGGACAGTGATCGGCGGCAGCGGATCGATACGCATGGGCCAATTGTTCTTCGTCGCATCGAACGCAACGGTGACATCGAGCGAAATCTCGTGGCCCTGGATATAGGCCAAACCGACATCGACGTTCGACCAGAAGCGGTAGGTCAATCCGGCATTCACAGGGAACACACCGTAGTTCTTGCCGGTGCGTTTGGTTTCTTCCTGATAATCGTCGCTCGAATATTCGACCTTCAATGTGAGATTCTGAATAGGCGTATGATATTCGGCGCCCCCGAACAGACCCACATCGGGTCCGCGGAAGAAATCGGTGAGCAGCGGCGTGCCGCCCACGCCCGTTTCGCCAGGCCGTGTCGCAAATTTTGAACTGATGAGACGCAAAGGATTTGGGAATGCCGCACGCGAGGCATCCCTGCCCCAACCCATGCCGAGCGTGAGATCGACCGGGCCTACTTCCTTTGAAGCGACAAGGTATTCCGCCGAATAAACGCCGGTTCCGACCACATCCTGAAAGCCGACCGCGATTTGCGGGGTGTATTCGCCTTCTTCGAACAGCCGGAATTTCAGATCGAAACTGCGGTCATAAAGCGCGCGCTGGCCTTCCGGCTTCAGTGCATAATTGATCGAATAGCGGAATGTGGCTTCAAGCCATGGCAAAGCCTGAAACGTCAGCGCGATGCGGTCATCGGGCATCTTCACATTGACATTGAGGCCGAGATAACCGTCCGGCATGAAGCGCGCATTGTGCATGTCCAGAAGACCCATGCCGCCGAAATTCGATGCGGTGGGCAAGATCGGTGATTCCTGTTCAAGCTGCGCATGGGCGGGCGAAAGAAACGCAAATAGCGCTGCGCCCGCGGCAATCGCGCCGCGATATATAGAGCCGTATATATATCGTGCGTTTCGCGCCAATGTGATGTCCCGAGCAAATTGACGTAGAGGCGCAACGCAACCCTCAAGGGCTGTACTCGCCCGCGGCCCCAAAACTTGCTCTAAACTTAACGGGCGGCCCTGCCAAGAGCCACCAACTTGCGCCTGCTGCGGGGGTAAGGGTAAAAGCCCTGCTCGGTGAGTACCTCGGCTAGGGGCGTCCTTCAAGGGCGAGATGAAAACGCATGCGGTTTAAATCGGCTCGTTCCCGCGCCATGCGCGCGTTTGTCGTGGCTGCGCTCGGCATGGTGACGTGGAATTTGGGCGACGCCGACGCGCAATCGCTTTCGAGCCAGATTCAATCCGTGCTTCAAAGCGTCGGTGCGACATCGTCGACACCGACCACTTCGTCAGCACCGATCACAGCGCCGCCCGCTGTTACGCCTTCGACACAAACATTGACACCGGCAACACCGGTCGCTGGGCAACTTCCCGTTTCGCGACTGGAACTGCTCTATTCGCAGCGTGCAGGCCAGCCGTTGCAACAATTCGGCTATGACATTTTCGGCGTGCCGAATTCGGTGACGGTCGCACAGGTCGGCGGCGTTCAGGACAATTACGTTCTCGGCGCGGGCGATCAGATCTCGATCGTCAATCGCGGCCATGACAGCAATTCATACATCGTCCCTGTCGACCGCGACGGACGCTTGATCGTTCCGGGTTACGATCCCGTGCAGGCGGGCGGGCGTACATTCGGCGAAGTGCGCGATCAACTGCAGAAGCTCATCTCAAAAGATGCGCTTTCGACGAAGTCCTATATCTCGCTCGCATCGATCAGGCAGATCGGCGTTCTCGTGACAGGCGAAGTGTATGCGCCGGGTGTGCGTACGCTGAGCGGCCTCAATACCGTTGTCGATGCGCTGCTTCTTTCCGGCGGCGTGAAGAAGACAGGCAGTCTTCGCAACATCATCCTGCAACGCGGATCGACGCGCAAAGTGATCGATCTCTATGCGATGATTGCCAATGGCGGCGCAGACACGAGCGTCGGCAACCTCACCGATGGCGACCGCATCATCGTGCCGCCGCTGCGCGCGACGGTTGCGATCACGGGCCTTGTGAAGCGTCCGGGCATTTACGAACTCGCGCCCGGCAGCGATGTGATGGATGCATCGACGCTGATCGGCGTTGCAGGCGGATTGGAAATCGCAGGCACGGTGCGCCTGTCCAAGACCGCGCTGCAAAGCGACGGCACGACACAGCTTATCGCGATGGGCCATGGCGGCACGGTGCATAATGGCGAAATTCTTTCCGTCGATCAGGCGGCGGGTGGATTTGCGGGCCGCGTGACGATTGCGGGCGCGGTGCAAGTGCCCGGCACGGTTCCGCTCAGTTCCGCGCCGACGCTTTCGCAGGTGCTGCATGACACAAGCGCATTATTGCCTGCGGCCTATACGCCATTTGCCGTTGTGGTGCGCCGCGATCCGGCGACGAATTTCCGCACAGCGAAACCCTTCTCGCTGAAGGAAGTGTTTGAAGGCAGCACCGACCTCACGCTTTCCAATGATGACGTCATTTATATCTTCACGACGGATCAGGTCCGCGCGCTCGCCAATGCCGCGACTGCGCAACTTCAAACGGTCGCGCAAAGCGCGAATGTACCGCCATCGGTTCTGGTCGGGAGCACAAACACGTCCACGACCACAGGCTCGAATGGGTCATCTTCATCGCAGACAAATTCGACGACATCGAGTTCTGCACCGAACGGCACTGCGTCGAACATCGCATCTGCCTTGGGCATTCCGCTCGGTGGAACGACCTCCGGAACAACGACATCTGCGACGACTTCACTTGTCGGGGGTCCCGCGGGGACACTCTCAAGCGCGCCGGCAACAACGCCGACACAAACGACGACGACAACAACTACCAACTCGAATGTGGATCCACGCCTGCTCGCGGCCGAAAGCCTGGCATCGCCCGCAAGCGTGTCGCTGTTGCAGGCGCAGAATCCGCAGCAGCCCAGCAATGGCAGCCCTCTGCTGCCGACCGGTTTCGGTGCGCCGCCAACAGACGATTCCCCCACCGACATGGCGACACAACTGGGTCTGACGCCTGCCGCGCTCGTCAATCTTGCAAGCGATTATCTCGTCTGGGTACAGGGCGAAGTGCACGATCCGGGCGCCTATCTCGCAGAGAACGGCACATCGCTCGGGACGATGCTGAATGCGGCCGGCGGTCCTGCCCTGCAGGCCGATCTTTCGTTCGTCGAAGTGACGTCGACCAATGTCGATGCGCTGTCGGGCGTCTCACGCACGGTGCGCAATGCCTACAAGGGCAAAGGCGGCGATTTCGAGAAAGTGGCGCTCAGGCCGCTCGATTCCGTTATCGTGCGTCAGGTCTTTTCCGATCGTGAGAACGGAACGATCACAGTCGCGGGCCAAGTCAAATATCCCGGCACATTCGATATCATGCGCGATGAGCGCCTCTCATCCGTGCTCGCGCGCGCAGGTGGGTTGACCGACGAATCCTATCCCTACGGCGCGGTGTTCACGCGCGTCAGTGCTGCGCAGGACGAAAAACTCGGCAATCAGCGTGAAGCACTGCAACTGCAATCGGGCATTGCGGTGGCGGCCGCCAATCCGAACGTAACACCGGGCGTGCTCGCCTATCTGCAAAGCCTCGTACTGACATTGCAGCAGCAACCCGCACTCGGCCGCATTACCGTGACGGCAGACCCTGCGATCCTCAGCGTGAAGCCCGAACTCGATGTCGTCATGCAGCCCGGCGATTTCATCTATCTTCCGAAGCGGCCCTCGACCGTGGCCGTGTCGGGCGAAGTGCTCAATTCCGGCGCATTCCAGTATAAGCCCGGCCTCAGCGTGGATGATTACATCCGCTTGGCCGGCGGCACGACCGACGCGGCGGAAGACGACGAGACCTTCATCATCTTCCCCGACGGCACTGCGCAACCGGCATCCGGCAATTGGTTCTCTTTCCTGAGCCATTCTCAGATTCCGCCGGGATCGACGATTGTCGTGCCGCGCAATCCGGATCCGCTCGATACGCTGACGCTCATCACCGATCTGACGGATATCATCAGCAAGGTTGCGATCACGGCGGCATCATTGGCGGTCGTCGGGAAGTAGTGCGTTACTTCGCCACGACGCTTCGTATCTCGGCAAGCATTTGGTCGGCGAGATTAAGCCGGTCGTAATCGCGTGCGAGCGCACGGCAGCCTTCGCGCAGGCGTTCGCGCAAGGCCGCATCGTCGCGCAACCTCATGATCGCATCTGCAAGTGACTGTGGGTCCTCCGGCTCGAAGACGATGCCTGCATCGTATTTGTGGATGAGATCGGCCGCCACACCGCCAACACCGAGCAGGATCGGCCGCTCCATCGCCGCGGCCTCGAAGATCTTGGATGGAAGTGCTGCGCCCGCAATCGCAAGCTTCTTGAGCGGCACGACGATCGCATCGCTCAGCGCGAGATAATCAGGAGCTTCGTGCGCCGCTACCAATCCGGTGAAACGCACATTGTGGAGGTCCAACTGCGCAGCAAGATCGATCTGCGCCTGACGCCGCGC